>JAYRHC010000093.1:0-8514 GCA_041907525.1 Candidatus Woesebacteria bacterium | reverse complement strand
TCAGAAAATCAAACGAGATATTTCAAACACAGAATCTCTTGCCCTGGCTCGTACTCTCCTGCTTGGTGGCAAAACCACTCAGGTCGTAGGGCATGCACTTGATGAAAACGTATTTGAGGTACCTGCGCAAGATGAATATGAGGGGAGATATGTTCTTGTTCCGAAAGATGACGATCTCGAGTCACTCCAACGCATGGTGAAATCCAAGCTTAATGCTCCGCCGGACTAGGATAATAGCGCATGAGAAAGACCCCTGCTGATAGAAACAAACTTCCAAAAAGCAACCATGCGACAGGGATCTCCCCTCCGGACTTCTCCAGCTCAGATGGCGTAGCAGTAGCGAATACGGTCGGATATGGAGTGGCTGTTATGTAAATTACACTTGTCGGCATCGGGGTAGCGGTGATAACGACAGGACGCGTGGGTGCGATGGACGGTGATATGGGTCTGGTCGGGGCGAGTGACCCCGAAGGGGTCGCTACCTGCGACTCTCCGAGCACCTGCTCTCCATTCTTCGCGATCGTAAACGTACGGGTAATAATGCGGTTCTGCCCGAGATTGTCTGTAAGACTCACTGAGACTGAGTAGCTTCCTGGATTAAAGGGGCGAGAAGCTTCGACCACCCATGCTCCCTGAGCGTTTATTACCGTGTTCCCCTCATAGGGTGGCTTTGAATTCACTCGGACACTCACGCTCGTATTCGGGATTCCAAAACCCTTGAATAGCGGCCGCATATTGGGTACTATCGCGTCCTTCATAGGATACAGTAGTGAGATAGCGTATTCCGCAGTGTCAGTACGATGCGTCGCAGCAGGTAACACATTGTTTGAAGATGCAGAGAAGGTATAGTCAGTGCCGATTACAATAGTCTGGGGTGTGGGCGCAGATTTCTCCATCACCGTCTGTACATGGGAACGAGGGTAATCTGGATGGATAAAATCGATGCTCAGTGGATCAGTCGCCAGAAGATTGGTGGGCATAGCTACCAGCCATTCTCCAGAATCTTTGCTGACCGTTAGATACGTCGCTTGTTTCTGCGGAGAGGGTAAATGTACCAGTACATAAGCCTTTCCGAGACCGAGCCCCTCAGGCGTAACCACCTTTCCATATATTGGTTGACGACTGGTGAGAGTGGCGTTTCTCTTGCCATCAGTTACCAGTGAAAAAGTATCATCCGCACCCGAAGTGAGTATCTTCCCATCAGAGATTAGTTTGTAGTAGTAGGTCGTTTCTGCCCTGAGCCCCGTGATAGGTATGAGATGGAATTGGGATTTTTGATACTTACCGTACGCATCTCCCGCCTGGTACGCTGGTTTACTCAATGATTGAGGGGTCTCACCATACAGGAGAGTCGCCCCCACTGACCCGCTGGTTTCGAAGTAGATGCTTGCTTCAGTATCGCTTATGTTCACAGGAGTTTGCTGGATGAGTTTCACGTCAGACGCACGGGTAGGGACGCTTGCATACCAGATAAATACCTGCCCTACGGCCAGACCCAAGAAGGCGACGATCGCGACCACGAAAACCTTCGGGAAAGAGCGTTGTGATTGTTGTTGGAGGAATAAATCAGAATACATACCCAATAATGCTCAGGTGATAATACATACATGGTAGCATACGATGGGATGTAAATGTACCTTATAACTTTATGAACTTTACAAACCCTACGCTTTCATTCCGTCATTGTCTTGAGTTTCTCGAAAATGGAGGTGTCAAGCTTGTTAATAAGTACGGGAGGAACATCGACGGTGACGTCTTGGGTATCAATCTTACTTTTTTGAAATGCTTCATAGCTGACGAGTATCACCACGATTACAAAGGTGAGTACGGCGATCAAGAGGACATCGCGTCTCGCGAAATATTTGTTGGTTTGAGTAGATATCATAAATAATATGCCTCAATTTCCAACTTCATTTCTAAGCTCGCACTATCTGATGCTCCCTGAGGGCGAGATAGGAGAAATGACTTGACGGATTTGATACGTCGTTGATTCAGGATCTTCTGGAAAATGTTCTGGAGTGTTTCATAGCTGCCATTCACACTTACGAGGATCTTGTATGGCTTCAGTTCTCCTTTGCTTTTTACCCCTTTCGAATCATCCTGTTTCGAGACAACGTATCCAGGGAAACTATATGACCGCGTGGGCACATAGTTAAGGAATGAGTTTCTTACATCCTGGGTGAGTTGGTACATCCCAATGTTCTCAGGGATTGCCTGATCAAGCAGACCGAAGTCACTTCGGTTGGATTCGAGAATACTTTGTAAAGCCGATAGACTACTGATCACTTTTTCATATTGTACCGAGAGCTGTGCAGTCTGCTCAAGTTCCTTGTTCCTGGATATATATTCATTTACCGTTGGTCTCACGACAAAAATAATCAAGATAATAAATACAATAAAAAACCCTACCAGATATATCTGTTGGGAATAGTCCTGACCTTTCTGAAGTAGTTCTTTAATCAGCCTGTCTTTGTCCATAGTGATATTTATTTATCGTACTTACGCGTCATTGCGAGTATCCGCCCTGGGCGGAGACGCGGCAATCCCATGTTCATGTGAGATTGCTTCTCCTTCGACATGCTCAGGATCGCAATGACAACCTGAAGTCCTGTTTCATGCATCACTTCAGTGACTTAGTTGACTTTCTGTATTTCCGCCTTTTTATCTTCCTTCGTTTTATATCCCTCGAGTGTTATAGAAAATGAATATTGTTGATTGCCTTCTTTCTGGACTTTATTCGCTTGGACTTTCGTGAAACGCGCGTCCTTATTCAGCCTACTGATGAAAAGCTGAATAATTGTATAGTCTGATGTCATGGCTTCTATTTGAACCTGTTTTTCGTTAATCAGTACAGAACGGATGGTGCTTTTTTTCGGTATTACTTGGGTAACATAGTCTATTTGTGCGTTCAGAACTTCTTGTTTGGCGAGCACATTCTTAATAAGTGTGATCTTCCGTTGAGTATTTTCGAGATCGGTCCGAAGTGGCTTCGTAGCAGCGATAATCGCCTGCTTCATGGCGAGTTTTTCTCTCTCATCCGTGAGCTGTTGGTCGACGCGAACCCGCAGAAAGAAGACTACAAGGACTACGAAGAGAGTAAGTACGAGGGCATATCGGAAATAATGTGCCAAGAAATACCCGAGATGCTCCATTGCATGGGATTTCTTCGTCGGAAACAAATTTATCGCGTATTTCATAAGGACAGTATGATACAGAAAGATTATATACTATCCGTAGATGAGATTACACTCGAGGAGATGCTACCTGTGATTTGAGGCGTGCTGCTTTCTGTTTGCTGAATATTCCGCGTTTTCTGGCTTTATCAATAAGCTTGTATGCGGCGGGGACATCCACGACAGTACCCTGACCAGTTGCCTTTTTCACGACATGCAATATTTTATCTATCTTACTTCGATAGATAACATTTGCCTTGGTGCGTTTTAAGTCTTTCCGAACTTTCTTTTTGGATGATGCGAGATTTGCCATAGATATAGCGGGTATTATACCTCGTAGCGAGGCATTTTGCATTATAAATTTGAGCTGGGGAATTCTTTCTGAAATAGCTGAGACCCGTATGCACCCTCAAACTTCAGTCGCACGA
Source organism: Candidatus Woesebacteria bacterium (assembly GCA_041907525.1). Classification (GTDB taxonomy): domain Bacteria; phylum Patescibacteriota; class Microgenomatia; order UBA1406; family GWC2-37-13; genus JAGOLU01. The sequence continues at coordinate 4,913 of JAYRHC010000093.1, read as the reverse complement.
TGATGCTACTGGTTATCTTGTGGTACCTACAGACATTTTTCGAACATGTCCCGAGGGTGATTTGGCGTTCAAAGGTCTTCGGGAAGGAAGACTCTCCTGGTTTGAGTTTCGCAGTACTAAAGACACCTTCGGACTCCTGCTCCGTGGTCGAATACGTGAATTCATACTCGAGAGAGGTGGTCTTCGCAGGGACGCCATCGATCACGAGTTTCACCTCTTTCTTAGGCTCCACAGAGACGAGCTGCACCTTCACATCAGGTCCCGCAGTCGGGATCGGCTCTGTATCGTCCTGGGATTCTAGGAGTTGGGAGGTCTTGACGACCTTCGGGGGTGCTGGCTTACGCAGCGTCGTGATACCATACACTACGAGTATACCGACTATTGCTATGGCTACCGCCGCTATGATTTTTGTGTTTTTGTTCATAGATTCTGAATGTATTGCAATCAAATAAAGTCGTCATTGCGAGGAGTCCCGTCGTTGGGGGGACGACGTGGCAATCTCATATGCAATCGTATGGGATTGCTTCGTCGCGATGCATATAAGAACGAACTTCGCTTCTCGCAATGACAGCCATAAGTATGCATTTTACTTTGGAATATTCAATGACATTCTCTACAGTTTCATCTTCTCCATTATATATGGCAATAGCTCTTTCGTGGGCACTCTCTCTTGTTTCATCGTGTCCCGCTCTCGCACGGTCACTGTGTCGGTGGTAAGCGAATCATAATCGATCGTGACACAGTAAGGAGTGCCTATCTCATCTTGTCTTCGATACATTTTACCAATATTTCCCGCATCATCAAACTCTACCGTCATTTCGGTAACGAGCGACTCATAGACATTCTTCGCGAATGTGCGGAGCTTTTCGTCCTTTTGGAGTGGGAAAACGGCGACCTTCACAGGTGCGAGTGATGGTTTCAGCCTGAGTACTGTCCGCTTCTTCCCTTCGCCAAGCTCCTCTTCAGCATATGCGTCGACCAATGTCATGAGAAATAGCCGATTGACTCCCACTGCGGGCTCGATAACATGAGGTGTGAATTTCCTCCCCATCAGAGGATCTACGTATTCGAGAGACTTACCCGAATGCTCCATATGGGCTTTCAGATCATAGTCCGTACGATAAGCGACACCCCAGAGCTCTTTCCAACCAAAGGGGAACTGATAGTCGAGGTCATAGGTATCCTTACTGTAGTGTGATCGTTCTTTATCAGTGTGTTGGCGCCACCGTAAATTATCTTCTTTGATACCGAGTGTCACAGTTACAAATCGTAACATTTGCTCTTTCCATTCGTCAATCAACACCTTCCAATCAGTTTGCTCAGGATCAAAGAAATACTCAATCTCCGCTTGTTCGAATTCGAAAGTACGAAAGATAAACTGCCCCTGGGTGATCTCATTACGGAAACTTTTCCCGATCTGTCCCACTCCGAAAGGAAGCTTTACACGGGACGAATCGATGATTTGTTTGAAATTCGCGAATATTCCTTGGGCTGTCTCACCGCGTAAATACACTTTCGATTTTTCTCCTGCGATGGTTCCGAGCTCTGTTTCAAAAAGGAGATTGAACGGCTTTGGCTCCGTCACCTGATTACCATCTGGTGAGGTTACCTTATTGCTCCTGATAAACTCCGCCATATCTTCTATCTTCATATTCTCCACGACTACATCAGTGTCACCCTGCGCGTCCCGATGGTCTCGGGGAGCCTGTCTACCTACTGTGTCACCCTGAGCCTGTCGAAGGGTATCTTTATTGTGTTTATTCTTTAACCACTCCTCAATTAAGTGATCTGCCCTGTATCTCTTATGTGTCTTCAGATCTTCGACGAGTGGATCACTGAATGACCCCACATGTCCTGATGCTATCCAGGTGGTCGGATGCTGGATAATCTGTGAATCCAGCCCCACCATATCTTGTCGTCTTTGGATAAATGTTTTCCACCAGAGATCGCGGATGTTTCTCATCAGTTCAGCACCATAGGGACCGTAGTCATAAGAGTTTGCAAGACCCCCGTAGATATCAGATGTGGGGTATACGAAGCCGCGGCGTTTGGCGAATGCTACTATTGTGTCAAGAGTTACCATAGGATAGATGAACGAACAGTTCTACTTGTCATTATACCAAAAACCTCACCTGCTCGTCCATAACCTTCGACATGACTTCGTGAATATCATCATACGTCATCACCGGATATTGACCATACCCGAGTGTTTCGCAAATCTCGCGAACGAACGCGAAGAGTACGCTATCGTGTTCTGCATGTATGCTATTGAGGTGCACGATGGCACGGAGGAACATCGCATACGCCATGCCCTCTTCTTGCTCGAGAGGAAGCAGCCTGTCCAGAACTAGAAGTATGTTATATAAGACGCGCACTTTGTCTTCTGATTCTTTCAAGATCGAGAAGCCCGATTGGAGACTCGTCGAGCGCACATACCATGCGCCGTTCGCATGCGCGGTGGCATCAATGGTAATAAGATTGCCTGTCTGTAGGTGAGATGCTCGGCGCGAAGTGAGCTTCTGAGCGCCCTTGACGATAAAATGCATTTTACCTTTTTCTTTCGTAAACACCGTGATCGACTGAGTCATCTCAAGCAGGGTATATTTTTTGAGCACAAAACCCTCGAATGTCGTGGAAAAAGCCATATGGGATCACTATAACAAGAAACAGAGATGGATTGCAAGCGCGAAGATGGCCTTTCGCTTTTTGCCATTTGAGCCAAAGGCTCACGCGTCCGCCACTGGTGGATCCGCCTCTGGCGGACGCTATTAGCCATTCGCCTTAGAGTTCCGTGTCCTTCAGCAGATTCCCCTCAAACTTCTTCTCTCCACCGATGACGACTTTCCACGGCTGCTCGAGGACTCCAGGCTGCTTTTGGATCAGGAGCTTTTTCGTATCTACCGCGCCTGGTGTCGTGTACTCGACGGTGACCTCAGCTTTCCCGAGTGGTTCGATGATAAGGAATCCCTCAAACACAGTCTTCCCCAATTCGTCATAGGTGACGGTGTCTGTGCGTGAGCCTGAGAACTTCACGAGCTTCGAGCCCTTGGGCACATAGAAACGTACCCAGTTGCGTAGTGGGGCGTTCAGACATAGTCCACCACTTTCCAGATTGCAGTCGGACATGGGGAACGGATTCTTGAAGGTCATCTTCACCGTATGCGAAGCTCCCGTGCTCTTAAAGTCCACATTCTCCCTCACGAACAGATTGGACTTTTGCCCGCCGAAATTCACGGTATTTATATGGAGGTAATCGCTTGAACCCGCGTCCACTATCCGACCTGCCCAGCCCATCTTTTCGATGGCTGCTTGGGTATCTTTGTCAGTGAAATACATCATGAGATGCTTCTCATCCATGTTGACGAGCATTGTCTGTACGAGTCTCCCCCAGTACCTGCTTGGGGAGAAACCGATAGCCTTAAACATGAGCTCACGGAGGAGCGAGCTCAGGATGGCTTTGCGCTCTGTCTTCAGGTACCCGACAGGTCTGCCGATATTATCAGAGAGCTCGTAGATGGCCTGTGGACAATCACATCGTGGATCATTCTTCGCGGAGAATGTTATACCTCCCGCAGGGGTATCTCCGAAGGTCTCTAACATGTCGACGAGGATCTTCGTATCGATAAATATGATCCCATCATACTCTGCCCTGTCCCCGTACCGTATATACAGCTTTTCAAACATCTTGACGGATTCGACCAGGTCAGGAGAAAGGTTGGAGTCTCGGAGGTTGAGGACATTGACTCCCTTGAAATATTTGAGAATCGGATCTGGAGCTTTCGCGGGGGGAATATTTGCGTCGATGTCGTAGATGTTGGTCACTTTACTAAACTCCAGCTTTCCTTTCTCGACACTGATCTCCGTGGTTCCAGTCCAGAATCCTCCTGTTGCGCGGCGCTCTTTGTCGTTTTGGAATATTACCAGGTATTTCTGACGATCGTCTTTGCCCATGATGATCGGGAGTCTCTTCAGGAATGGTTGTGCATTTACGAGAAGCCGATATACGCCATCGAACTGATTCTTCGCATTCACGATCTGCTCACGCACGACGGTCTTTCCGAGTGTCTCGGGGTATCGTGCGGGGTCGATCGAGTCTATGTTCGCTTTCGCGGCTGAGAACTCTGCGGATATGGGGTCTATCTTGGACATGAGTTTGTCGAGTGTGAGGACAGCAGTCTCGAGGCGTTCCTCTGCAGACTTATCGAAGAAGTTCGATTTCCCTTTCTTAAAACCGATAAGGTCAGCGAAAGGCTCTATAGCGACGATAGCTTCCGATCCTGCCGTCAGTAAGTGATCCCCTGCTGCTAGTCCCGAGAAGTAATCCTTAACCTGAGGGACGAATTGGAATGAAGCGAAGGGTTTGGAGTCTGTTCGTAAGCCGTCGAATTCTTTCCGAAGTTCGGCTGTCTTCGTGGCGATAAGGTCGAGATCATTCTGGGTAAATATTTGTTTCATTTCGGAAGCTTTGGTCTTGAGGGTTACCATCCGTTTCTGTACCTTTTGGAATGGTACGAAGATGAAGAAATACGACGCGACAAGCAGCGCGAGCAACACAGCGAGTAAGCCGATGCCGATTCGTATGAGGATGGATTTTTTAGTCATATATAGATCAAACTAATATAAACAGTACATTGTAGCGGAAAATGTAAAATATGGAAGCTGAAGTCTTATCCCAAATGACGTTCCTCGACCCAAGGGTCGAGGCATCTGTCATCCCGAGCGAAGTCGAGGGATCCCTCCATCCCCGTCGCGGGGGGTCGGGATGACGACGTGAACGTCGGGGTATCGGTCCTAAAAGTGAATGACAATCATAAGTAGTCTGAGTACCTTGTACCTAATTTCAGTCCGATTTTTCGATTGGATAATACTTACATGATTGACGAGTTTTTACGCGAAGAAATTGGATGTTGCCC
>JAYRHC010000092.1:0-7246 GCA_041907525.1 Candidatus Woesebacteria bacterium | reverse complement strand
ATGACCTTTCAGAGCTTATAGACATCACATTCCGAAACCGTACTACTTTTGTGTCATGGTGAGCTTGTCGAATCCATGACACGAATTCAGATTGAGAATAGTATACCTATGCGCTACTTGGCATAACAAGGCGAAGACCTGTGGGACTTGGACTCTGTGCCTCCTCGGCACATCCCCCGATGAGGGGGAGAACCAAGATTCAGAGTCTGTTGTCTCATCGCCTTCGGCGAGATCGCGCCAACGGCGCCGACTACCCTTCAATCCTTTCCTCTCATTGTTCCGGGACTACGACTCGAACGTAGATAAACAGATTCAGAGTCTGTTGTCCTACCATTAGACGATCCCGGATCTGTTTATCAAGTTCTTAAAAGCTTCGCCATGCCTGTATCTCTTGATCTGATTTTCCCTACGGAAAGCATCCGACTTTGTCTCATATTCTTCTCGATATATCAACTGAAATGGAGCATATGCTTTTGTTGATTTGCTCTTTCTCTCGTTATGTTCTTGTATTCTCCGTATAACATTGTTTGTGTGTCCAATATAGTACCAGTCTTTCGTGTTACTTTTTAATATGTATACCGTATACATGTCTGCATATTATACCGTATCGATTGTCACATCGGTCTCTTTTTGAGTTCGTTCGCCATGGCTGGCCGTATGAGAAAGATACTCAACACCACAAAGATGAGAAGCATCTGTGTCTGTGATTGAGTGATCCAGTAATGATCAAACATTCCCGTCATAAGGACAGTCACGATGATCGTTACCAGACCCAGTCGGCCAAAAGCAGCCAGCCTGACTTCTCGCACGATGGCATATATGAGTAGAAGCCCCCCGACCCCCATCTCAGTAACTATCAAGAGAAAGACATTATGTACTGGTTGGAAGAGAGGCATATACCGAGGAAGGACACTCAGAGTGCTTTGGGCTATGATATAGGTGCCAAGCCCCACTCCCCACAACGGATGGTTTATGAATATCTGCACAGAATTAATTATAAGAACAATTCGCTTCTGCAGACTGTATGGATCTCCAATGGGTATCGTAAACATGAGAAACATCAATACCAGTATCGAAGTCCGAGCGACCAGACACAGAGCGCATTTCCGATATGTATAGTCGCTCCACACAAGTAAGAGACTTCCGAGGACGAAAGATACGATCGCCACTTTTGAGAATGAAACCAGCACGATAAAAGGACAAATGAAAAGAATCACGTTCGCGAAAACATGTGCTCTACCAGGAGGCATCTGCTGCTTGAGCCAATATACGAAGAAGAACAGAAGCACATAGAATCCGCCAAGTGCATTCGGATGGGAGAACGTACCATAGGGTCGCAAATACTCTCGACCATAGACTGAGATTTTCGCAACATCAGGAAGCGAGAGAACAACTTTTCGTTCGCCCAGCCAATACCAGACCCCTTGGAGTGATGATTGGTGCACAAACTGCGTACAGACGAGCACGAACTGCATCACTGTCCCTATGCTTAGACCCATGAGGATGGGGGAAAGGTACCTTTCTCTTTCTTTCACGATGACCAGCGCCACACAGATCCTCACAACAATCCGAACCCAAGACAGCAGTGTGTGGATAGGGAGCGTAGAAAATAGGACGTTTGTCAAAATGAGAAGCCCTAAAGTGACAAGAATAGTCCTTTCCGAAGTTCTAATAATGTGAACAAGAGTCGATATATGGAATATTACAATAGTGAAAGAGAGTATGTCGATAACTGCAATCGTCGGTGAAAGATAGTCAATGCGTATGCCCTGGACGTATGCCCATGTGGGCCAGAAGTGTCTCGCAAGCTGGGTGGGGAGGAGGAAGAAGAACAGAAACACAATCGCCTGTCGAAATATTGGAACCAGCAAGAGGACCTTATCCTTGAATTGACCCATAGTCGGTATTGTAAGGCTACAGTGAGCGCCGCGCAAACGGAAAGCGATACGATACAAGCTCATTCTTGCTATACTTAGCTTGTCATCCCGATGCCTGCCCCCGCCTGCCTCGCATATGCGCGAGCATTTCGGGCACGGCGCCTCTGGAGGGAAAAACGGGTTCTAGTTCTCCTTATATTTTATGAAACAGAAAACATCCTCACTCGAATCGCTTCTCGAGTATAAGATACCCCTTCTTATCCTTCTATTCCTTATACTATACGGAATTCTTTTTTTCGCTGGTGATCGCTATATCACGAAACACCTCCTTCTGATCCCTATCATCGTCGGACTCATTCCCCTCGCGCGTGAGATGATCGAGTCGATTATGCGGAAGCATTTCGGGGTAGACATCATCGCGCTCCTCGCCATTGTTAGCGCGACACTCGTGGGAGAGTATCTCGCAGGAGTGGTGGTACTTCTTATGCTATCCGGTGGTGAGGCGCTGGAACACTTCGCGCTCCGTCGTGCCCGCAAGGAGCTTACCAGTCTGCTCAATAACGCCCCCCAGTCTGCACATCTCAAGAAAGATGGAGAGATCATCGACGTCGCTATAGATACAGTCCATGTGGGAGATGTGGTAATAATCAAACCTGGAGAGATCATCCCAGTGGACGGTAAAGTGCTTGTGGGAATTTCAGAAGTAGACGAGTCGGCTCTTACTGGGGAGTCAATGCTTGTGGAGAAAGTACCCCACATGCATGTCCTGAGCGGAAGTGTGAATAAACATTCGGTACTCGAAGTGCAGGCACTCAAGCCAAGCAGTGAAAGCCAATATGCGCAGATTATACGTCTCGTACAGGAAGCGGAGCGGAGTAAAGCTCCCTTCGTTCGTCTTGCCGACAGATACAGCGTATGGTTCACGATCATCGCGATCACACTCGCCGTGATCGCATGGCTCACATCAGGTGAGATGGTTCGCGCGATCGCCGTCCTTGTCGTTGCCACTCCGTGTCCGCTTATTCTTGCGACACCCATCGCATTCGCATCAGGCATCAGTCGTGCTGCGAAACGCGGTGTCATCATCAAGGCGGGAGGAGCGATAGAGAAGCTCGCACAAGCCCGCAGTTTCATGTTTGACAAGACCGGCACCATCACCTTCGGCACACCCAAGCTAACCAAAGTGCTCACCTATGCAGGACGAAATGAAAAGGACATTACGCATATCGCTGCATCTCTCGATCAGCTCTCGAATCATATTCTTGCACGCGCGGTCCTCAATCATGCGAAACATGAGGGAGTCGGAAAACTCACGATCCCCACCACCTTTGAAGAGTCGCTCGGCAACGGGGTACAGGGAGTTATTGAAGGAGTTTCGTATTCACTCGGCAGGTTGTCCTACATGGACACACTGGGGATCCATATTCCCCCAGACATCCAGTCATCGAAGGAAAAGTCAAAACAAGAAGGCATCATGACAGTATATCTGGCTTCTAACGGGAGACTACTCGGAGCGTTTGAGTTCGCAGACACTATCCGTACGAATGTGAAAAAGCTCTTCTCCAAGCTCAGAGGACACGGTGCAGACGTCATTATGCTGACGGGGGACAAGAAGTCAGTGGCGGAGCACATCGGTATTCAGGCAGGCATCTCGAGAGTATATGCAGAGTGTCTACCAGAGAAAAAAGTAGATTATGTACGACAGGAGCGGAAAGTCGCGACACCTGTGGTGATGGTAGGTGACGGGGTGAATGATGCGCCCGCGCTCGCAGTCGCCGATGTGGGTATCGCCCTTGGAGCACATGGCTCCTCTGCTGCATCGGAGTCAGGGGATATCGTCGTGATGGTTGATAATATCGAACGGGTAGGGGAGGTATATGAGCTGAGCCGCAATGTTCTCCGTATCGCAAAGGAAAGTATTTTCGTGGGTATTGGGCTAAGCATCCTGCTCATGCTTCTGGCAGTCTTCGGATTCGTCCGCCCTGTCTACGGAGCCCTTATGCAGGAAGTCATCGACGTCATCGTCATCCTCAATGCTCTTCGCGTGCACTCAAGCAAAGTGTCGACGTGGTGAGACAGAGTTCTCGAGACACGAGACCCTCCAGAGGCGGGCAAACATGTAACCTGTAACACGACATACAAAAAAGTGTCATCTCGACTTCCCGCTCAAGAATCTGAGCGGGGGTGGAGAGATCCCTTTCATATGATTATATAAGCCTCTTTTTTATTTCTCCCAGTGTTAGTCGTTCTTTATGTTGTAATTCTCTAATCTTTTTAATCAGAGTGACCTGATTCTGATCATACAATTGATACCCTCCCGGCGAATACCCTGTTATCTGCAAGAGTCCTTCCTTGGTCCAGTATCGGATGGTGGGAACTGTTTCGTGTACAAGCTTAGCAAGCTCACCTATCTTCAGAAGTGGCTTTTTAACCAACACTTTCTCTTGCTCCTTCCCCTCAACTGCGGTAAGGTAAATATCAAACGATCGATTCACAGCTTCATACATCAGTGTGTAATAATCGGCGAGTGAACCGCCAAGCTGAGCCTTTTCAATACTAGAAATATATTGTTTCCGATCTTCTTTTCGGATAATGGCGGGGGGATAACCTGCTTGCATTAACAACATGTTCATCAGTAATCGAGCTGTCCTACCATTCCCATCCGTGAATGGATGAATACTTACCAGCCTATAATGAGTATCAACGGCGAGAGTCACTGGATGAGCCTGAGCTCTCTGAATCCATGCGACAAACTCTTTCATAAGCGCTGGTACTTTCAAGGGATTTGGCATAACAACAGTAGATCCTGCGATACGAACGGGGACAGATCGGTACCGACCCGCGTTTGTAGCATCGATCTTTTGTAATGTGAGTTCGTGCAAGTCCAGAATGGTTTTCTCAGTAATGTCCTTGTCTCCTGTACGTATTTTTTGCATCACCCAGTCGAATGCATGAGCATGGTTTACGGCTTCGAGTTGTTCTTGGAGTGTCTTACCATCCACGGTAAGACCTTTCTCGACCACGAGGGCAGTTTCGGCGCGCGAGAGTGTATTCCCTTCGATAGCATTGGATGTGTATGTGAGCTCGATACGGAACCATTCGCTCAGATTCGCGACAAGGGCAGGGTCGAGCGGTCGATATGCATCAAGTTGGACTTTCTTTTTCTCCAATTTGGATACTATTGTGTTCATATAGCATGAAGTATAACGTGACACTTTATAGTTGTCAAGTACTAACAAACGATGGCATGTCATCCCCCGAGTCCGCCCACCATGTCATCCTGAGCTCGCCGAAGGACGGAATCTTGTTAAATATGTTGTCATGGTGATCCGTCGAATCGGCGGAGAACAGTCCCTTTCTTCTCTATTTGTATAGATTTGCATAGATATGGTAAACTATGCATAGATTTATAGGAATATGCAAAACACACTCCTCTCAATCGGAAAAACAGCGAAACTACTCGGAGTATCGATAGATACGCTCAGGAGGTGGGATTTGGCTGGTCGTCTTCCTTCAATTCGTAGTGGTCCTCATGGACATAGATTCTATAATCAGTCAGACATCGACGAATATCTACAAGAAATCGAAACCGTGGCTCGAAACTGGGTAGAAGGACAAGATCCCATTGAACCTAAAACAGACGTGTACTGTCCAACGCGTGATGTATTCCAAGCGAGACTTGAGCGACTCCAATCAAAACTAGGGCGCATTGGTTCACTTAATACCGTCTCACTCATTACTGCCATCGCAGGAGAGATAGGCAACAACTCTTTTGATCATAATTTAGGGAATTGGCCCGATATATCGGGGATATATTTTGGGTACTCTGTTCGCGACAGAAAAGTAGTTTTGGCTGATCGAGGTCAAGGCGTTCTCGCTACATTGCAGAGAGTACGAGCAGACCTGAAAAACGCCGACGAAGCTATGCATGTAGCATTCACTGAAATAATATCTGGTCGATATCCGGAGACCAGGGGGAATGGTCTGAAATTCGTAAGATCTATCGTAGTGGACAATTCTTTTTCGCTCTATTTTCAAACGGGAGATGCTGAACTACATCTTTCGCATGGAGATACAGATGTAACAATTCAGCAAGCGAAATCATCTCTACGGGGATGCTTAGCAATTATTAGTTTTGAAGGAGCGCTATGATTATCCAGCTAAAAAAATTCGGCATTACATTAGTATCTCGTCCCTCAGGTAAAGAAGCGTGGTTAGCATTTCAACCCGTATTAAACCAAATACCAGAGGAAGAAAATGTTATCGTTGATTTTGAAGGCGTGGTAGTACTAACCCCTTCTTGGGCAGATGAATTTTTAACACCTTTACATGAAAAGTATTCTGGAAGAGTTGAACTACAGAATACCGACAATCCTTCAGTAAAGGCTACCCTGGCGATATTGAAAAAGTAATCGAGTTTTCCATACTGCTGAATGAAAGACATCCTCCCTTTGTATCATTGAGAATCGAGCCTCAGTGCTCTATAATTCAGCTTGTTAACTGGCACTTTACAAAACATATCCCTGGTAGCTCAATGGTAGAGCAGGATGCTGTAGAAGAATATTTGATTGTGGTAGCATATTAATATGCCCTACAAAAGAACATATTCCGATCGGCGTGAATATCTCATAAAAGCAGTCGCGAAAAGAAGAAAAAAGATAAAAGAAATGGCGATCGAGTACTTGGGCGGTCATTGTTTGCAGTGCGGTTATAAAAGATGTATCGCTGCACTCGATTTCCACCATCTTGATGAAGACGAGAAACAATTTGGTCTTTCTCAACGCGGACTCACTCGTTCATGGACAAGAACAAAGAAAGAACTAGAGAAATGTGTACTTCTTTGCGCGAATTGTCATAGAGAATTTCATGCTGGCGTATTGCAGCTCAAGGTAGAAATACCTTCTGAAAAATCGGGTGAACTCATGGAAACCTAAGACACGAAAGCGTTATGGCAATCATGAGCCAAGCCCCTCACTTAATGAGTGAGGGGAAGGTGCAGAGACTAGGTGATTACACCATTTCAGCGCCCGACACCTTCGTTTAGCTTTTGCTAAAAAAGGTGATGATATAGTCCATGCTTTCTAGAAATAGAGAGATTACATGTAACATCAAGGTTAGAGGTTCGAATCCTCTCCGGGGAGCACAACACTGCTTAATATAACCTTCTTGGCATTAATAAGAGCCTGAAAGTATGGTGTATATTCCACCCTCTCAACGACACAGTTTTTTACGAGTATTTTAGAGAAGAAAAACTGTCCAGTACCTGAAATAATGTACACTTAATACGTGTACACTATTATTCATTCATTATTCATCTATGTCAGGTACATCAATGGACGGTGTGATACGAGTAGGAAAGAAACTCACCT
>JAYRHC010000091.1:0-4101 GCA_041907525.1 Candidatus Woesebacteria bacterium | reverse complement strand
GTCGAAACAGGTGCATCGCCCCATAGATGCTTTTTCCCATTGTGTTGTCCAGAGTTGTCATTTACCGTATTGATTTTGTGTATCGCGATAAAGGGTCCGTCATCCCGGAGAGCGAGCTTCACTGCACCACTGGAAGCTTTTCCCAGAGAATATCCAGCGGGTACAATTGGAAGTTTGACCGGCGGATTTACATCAAGTGCTGGTCCAACCACATTTTGATATTCTTTCACACTATTGTACGAATCAACAATGTTCTGATTCACACATATGTTAGAAAGATAAATCCAGTAACCACCCGAACAGTGTCCCCCGTTACAGGTATGAGTTGCATCTCCTGCGAAATATTCATGTCTCCCTATGTGAAGTGTTACGCTTGTTGTGGTTGCGTATGTCACCATAGCTTCTCCACCGCCTATATCATACCCGGTATTAGGTATAAGAAGTACATGGTCTGCGGGTACAGCGATATCGACTATTGGATAGAGACCCTTTATATTATTTGTATCGTTACCCCTGATACCTTGGCCTATATTGTCTTTGTATTGCATATCATACGAGTTAGAAAAATTACTTGGCGTGAATCCAAACATAGCCCCTAACATGCCGTATACTTTGGAATCCGATTCACCACCAATTGGTGCATAATCCAATGCACCTTTAGAAACTTGAGTAAAATAAGCACCATTGAGTACGTCATACTCACCCTTACAATTAGATTCTTTAATAGGACATCTTGGAAGGGAGTTTGCAGCATTCCTTTCGGTTTCACCAGTAACTAGAGCAGTTCCCTCTCTGAAGGAACATCCCGCGTCCACCTTCCTTAGCCCGCTCCCCTGCTCTTGGGCGACGATGGTGCTGGTAGCCTGTGGCTTTTTTGAAGTGTATGAAGATGCAGCTCCCTGCACGCCCACGATCAGAGACATGATCGCAAACATCACGACAAGTTGTGTAATCGGTCTCGTATGCCATCGCATATTATCACTCTAGCATATTCTCGTAAAGAAATCCAGGTAATAACGAATCACGAAACATGTAACTTGTAACACGGTGAAATAATATATGAGGGATCTCTCCGTCCCCGCTCAGATTCTTGAGCGGGGAGTCGAGATGACAAACGGTGTAGTGCGTATCAGCTATTCGCTATTAGCCATTCGCCATTCGCAAATAGCTGCCGACTATCTCTGTTCTCGTTTGTTCTAGTAAGACTTGCATTTAAAATTTCCCGTACTATAATGCCCACATTGATATGACAACCATTAAACGCATCTCAATCAATGATCTGCCCGATCTATTAACCCTTAAGGAGGTCTCACAGCTACTTCGGGTCTCCACACTCACCCTTAAGCGGTGGGGTAAAAGCGGTAAGCTTCCCGCCATCCGCATCAACTCACGCGGCGATCGTCGCTTCAAGCGCGAAGTCGTACTGAAGGTGCTTGAGGGAGTCTAATTCGTTCCCACATAGCAGGAAAATTCGCAGCTACTTTTCCCCATTCTTCGGTAGTGAAATCCTGAAGTACGTACATATCACCCGCCATCCTATTTTCAGGCGATCTGCTATCCACTCCTATCCGTAGCCTCCAAAAATCGGCCGTGCGATTACTCGATTCCACTGCGTTAATCCCATTATGAAGCTTCGGGCCTTTCGCGAAATCGAGTTTCCACACACCAACTGGAAGATCAAGATCATCATGTACCACCAGGAGTTCATTCGTATCCTTGACATCGAAATATCGGAGGAGTGCAAGGACTGATTTCCCTGATTCGTTCATGAATGTTCGCGTCTTCGCAATAACGATTACCTCTTTGTTTCCTGTGGTGACTTTCTGATAGTCAAATAACTTCTTCGGATCACTATGCCATGCAGAGTGTGGTTGTTGACGCGCTACCCAATCAACAAACATATGCCCTACCGTATGACGATGATGCGCATACTTCGAGCCTGGGTTACCGAGTCCGACGATAATCATGGGGAAATAGTACAAGGTACAGGGTACAAAGTACAGAGAGTAACGGGCATCAGTCGACAGAAGGCATATAAGCGATTAGGATTCTCCTCCTTAATTAAGGAGGAGTACCCCGCTCAAGCGTAAGCTCTGAGCGAGGGGGAGGCGGTGTTTCATGTACAACCACCCCTGCACCCCTCCTCGACTGAGGAGGGGAATCATGTTGTCTCACTTCGTTCTGTCGGAATGACAAACTGTGTTGTGAGGAGACACCTGTTTTGCGCAGATGACGGGGTTCTCCCGAGGGGTACGTCACAAGCAAAACACGGTGTCGACTAAACGAGCAAAGATGCTGAAAGGAGTTCAGCATGACACAAGCCGTGTGAATAATTCCTTATTGTTGTGCGTATACAACGGGAGTCGTATATCGAGCGGTGTGATGCGCTTTCCCGTTGGTCGCCGGAGGCGTCCAGAGGTGTTCACTATATTCTTGTACCATGCGTCGTGTAGAGAATCTGTTGCGTATCATCGTATGCGCTTCCATCATCTTATGCAACCATCCGAATCTATCGTGATGAGTGAGGTATGTAGCATATGCGGGTACGACATACTGTTCGAGAGCATCGTACATGCTGCCTGAGACATTCTTATCATCCAGCTCCCATCCGATCCGTTTCATATCAATCTCCGCCATCCATCCATCCGCAGTCGAGAGCGATAACACTCCATTCAGTGCTGCTTTCATACCACTCGTTCCACACGCTTCCCAGCCCACCTGCGGCGTATTTACCCAGACATCGCAGCCCGCGACGAGTATCTTTGCGATCTGGGGGTTGTAGTTAGGGATGTATACGATCTGATTCCGAAACTTTTCTGTCAGAAGCGACAAGATGATCCGCAGTGCATCGTTCGCCCATGCATCCTTCGGATGGGGCACGCCTGAGAAGATAATGCGCACCGGTACGGCAGACTCCGCAAGGATCTTCTGCAATCTCATCACGTCAGCGAATAACGAAAGAGGTCGTTTATACTGGATGATCCTCCGGGCCCACCCGAGTATGAGGGTATGTGTGTCCCACTGAGTTCCCGACATGTGCTGCAGATACAGGAGGAGATTTTTTTTATTTTCTTCATGAATATGGTGTAGATCACGGGGTGTGACGATGCTGGGAAGGGTATGATGTGCATGTGACCGAAACCATGTGGGTATATGGATCCCGTTTGTTATGGCGATCGGTTTAGAATCTGGATATGCTTCCTCAAGCTTTCGAGTATGGAGCATGCTTACCCCATTCATTCTCTTTGCGATCTTGATAGCCATGTTCGTCATGGAAAAAACTTCGGGATATTCACAAGCCCCAAGTTCGAGAAATGCTTCCTGTGAACATTTCTGCTTTTCAGCAAAGTACCGTTCGAACATGCTTTGGATGAGCT
The DNA here is from genome assembly GCA_041907525.1 of Candidatus Woesebacteria bacterium. Taxonomy (GTDB): domain Bacteria; phylum Patescibacteriota; class Microgenomatia; order UBA1406; family GWC2-37-13; genus JAGOLU01. Next base: position 724 of record JAYRHC010000091.1, on the reverse strand, counting down.
TTTGTTCGTACATATGATTCCCTTCTGCGATAACAGTGTGATTCGTGAAAACGATAGGTACGTGGTCTGGGGCTTCCAGATAGAGAAAAGCTGAATGTCCTTCATTCATGTGATATGTTTGGGGCTCTAGACCAATACTCTTCAATAGTCTCATTCCTCCTATCCCGAGCATCATTTCTTGAGCTAGCCTGATGCGAATATCTTGATCGTATAGATAGTAGGAGATCTGCTGGTCCATCGGGTGGTTCTGGTGGAGCATCGTATCGAGAAGATAGATGGTGGCAGTCTTGTACTGGTATATCCAGGCACGAGCGTAGACTTTACGTCCGCCGATGGGTACCCATATCGTGAGAACATTACCTTTCGTGTCCTTCAGAAGCTGAAGATCCGCAGACTCTGGTGTGTACCAGTCATATTCACGTGCAAGATAGCCCTTGTAATAAAACAATCCTATTCCGACAAAAGGAATGCCCTGGTCCCCCATTTCTTTCACTGTATCTCCCGCGAGTATACCTAAGCCTCCCGCATATGTCCTCAGTCTGGCATCCAGAGAATATTCTGCACAAAAATATGCAATCATTCCTTCAATATACTGAAGCCACCGTAGAAATACAATAGTCGTCAGTCGACAGTCAACAGAAGATATATTGGCGATTAGTATTCTCCTCCTTAATCAAGGAGGAGTACCCCGCTCAAGCGTAAGCTCTGAGCGAGGGGGAGGTGG
>JAYRHC010000090.1:0-4273 GCA_041907525.1 Candidatus Woesebacteria bacterium | reverse complement strand
TGTCCCGATACTGTTTCCGACTTTGTCGGAATACAGTAACGTGGATCCCGCTCTGCGGGACTTCATACCATTATGCATTTCTCGCAATGACTACCTTTTCGCCATTTCCGCCAGAGGCGGACAAGCGCTATTCGCTTTTCGCTTTTTTATGCGTCTGACTAAGAAAATAATCCTCCAGGGTTGGTTTGCTGATGCTTATCTGTGTGTATTCGATGTGCTCGTTCGCTAGTTGTTGGAGAAACGCCGCGATCTTGTGCTCATCAATAGTGATCTCAATTTCTCGGTTTTCTCTCTTGGTCTCATATCCTCTATCTTTCGCGAACTGTGCGATGCGCCTCATCCCACTCCTCTCCGTGAGGCGCATGTGGGAGATAGACACCGATGACGCGAGATCGTCAGGGGCGCCCGTGGCGATGATCTTCCCCTGTCTCAAGAACACGACTCGATCGCATACTTCTGTGACTTCATCCATGTTGTGTGAAGTATAGATGATGCTGGTGTTGTATTCCTTCTGCTGGCTCAGCACGAATTGTCTGACTTCATGGGCGACATCGGGGTCAAGCGATGCCGTTGGCTCGTCTAGCAGCACGATCTTCGGATAGGGGATAAATGCTTTCGCAAGCATGATCCGAGTGACTTGGCCCGCGGACAGTTCATTCATTGTTTTATTTCTCTGTTCCCACACTCCGAAAAACTGCAAGAACTTTTTCGTACGTGCATAAAACTCAGGCCTGGAGAGTCCATAGAGCAGTCCGTATATGGTGAGATTCTCCATTACAGATAATCTCCAAGGCATCTTGATATACGTACTTGCAAAGGTGACCGTCTGTAAAATTTCAGATCGATGTTTCGCGAAATCTTTCGTGCCATATTTGATCGTACCGCTCGTGGGAGTCAATACCCCGAGAAGCATAGAAATGGTCGTAGACTTCCCTGCTCCGTTCGGGCCCAGAAGTCCGAGAATCTCACCCCTCTGCAGATCGAACGATATACGATCCACGGCAGCAAACGGCTTCCCACCTTTGTTCTTTGGAGGATATATCTTCTGTAGTTTCGATACGCGAATCGCATATGTCATGGAGTCAGTATAGCAAGTATTGACGTTGTGGCGGACGCAGATAAAACGGCAATTAAAATGTGAAATGCCAAAAATCCATGATCAACCAACATTATCGTTTATAGATTGTTTCATGGGGAAGTCTTGGGTCTAAGAAGCTAGGCTCACGATCAGAGGCACGCCACACCTCAATACGGACTTCCATACCTTTAATCTCGTGCTCTCCCAGTGTCCCCATATACACATCGCTTGCAATGTCAATATCGCTTTTTCCATCTCTAAATTCCCCACGGGCAAGACTACCGAATACATGCACGGCGTCTGCCCCCAGATTAATCTCACTGGAAACCACTTCGAGCTATTCTGCTTTTTGTGCTAAGTTGAGTTGACGGCTCAAACTGGTATTGAGTTTCGGTTTATTTCGCATTATAGGTCATAATGATATGACTGATTTGACATATCAAATCCACACATTATCTCTCGAGGTTTTGTCCCCCTCGACACCCCCTGTATTCACAGTTCCTGCAGGCTCTATCATCAGTATCTTGCACTCTTTTTGGGCTGAAGTCTTATGCTCCACTCCTTTCGGCACGACGAACAATTCTCCTGCCTTGAGCATCACGGATCCATCCCGGAAATCAATCCGCAATTCACCTTCCACCACGATAAACACCTCATCGGTGTCCTTATGATCATGCCACACGAAGTCCCCCTGCATCCGCGCGATCTTGAAGTGGTAGTCATTCATCTGAGCGATGATCTTCGGCGACCACTGATCTTTGAATTTGTCAAATTTGTTGAGGAGACTGATCGGGCGATAGTCCATGTGCGCCATTGTAACAAATAAGTTCAGAAAGCTGAAATACGACCCAGATCCTATCCAGACTCAATTTGCGCGGTGCTCCATCAAGCTTAAAGATATCGAAACACAAAAAGCAGCATCCAGACATACAAAAGCGAGATGCAGACTACCTGCACGTATGCATTGATATTGGTTTTTCTCGTGAGTACATACCCCAGAGGAAGAGTTACTACAACGGTCGTCAAAATCACGGTCAATACGAGAAAGTTATTGTCATTGGTGAGATATGAAAGAAATATCTGACTAAAGGCCCACAGCAATCCGCTACTATATACCAAAATGAGATGGATGAACCAATATTTTCCTTCGATAAACAACGATAAAGAGCCAAAAAGTACAGAGTATACGATCAGGCTCCAATATACCGGAGATCCATCCGTGAGATTAAACCGATTGAGAACGTATATAGCAAAACCAAGATCGAGTAAGGCTTTGGAAATGAAATTCAATCGAAAAAGACTTCTATGAAAACGACCATGAAGGAACAGGATCGATCTTGAAATAGTTAGCTTACGTAAATCGAACGTGGGGATCTGGCAGATGAGCCAATATGCGATAATGCCAAACAGCGGGACAGAGATGAGTCCGCCATATTTGAATATCTCAGGAGCAGGCATGCTTCTTATTATATACAAGATATTGCGATTCCGCAGAGTCGTGAGGCCGTTTATAAAGGTGATCTATTTGACAGCCCGAATCCTCTGTCTATCGTGCAATTCTACTTTAAAAGTGGATGAGTAAATCTATGTGAAAGTCTACTATCGCGCTTCAAGCCGTATTGCTTCATCCTCAGGGGTGACACTTGAGGTTATGTATCGACCATCTGCTGCGCGAATGAGCCAGACATCCTCTGACCTACAATCATTCGTGTTGGAGAAGTCAGGATCCATCCCACGAAGTTGGGCATCGAGAGACCCTATCTTAATCTGCTTCTTCATGGTTAGGTGTTGCACGACCTCGTCCCGCGTATAGCAATAATATTGACTAGTACATTCATCTTTAGAATTTTTCCACTCGGTCTCACAGAATCCTGCTGCGGTCAATACCTCGCTCGCTACTTCAGAGAATGATTTATTCTGAAACCTAATAGGAAGTACCGTCAGAAATAGACTAGACATGTACCCACCACTTACGTACGTCCGCGAAACAGTGTCAGATAAATAGGAAATAGGATTAGTTTGAGCTTTCGGATATGCACGTGTCCATTCGGTATACATGAATTTTCCGTCAGCATCTCTCCCCTTGGTAAATCGAGATTCTGTCCATTCGGGAGCAGTGATTTTTACTCCCAGACCGGACTCTTCCCAGATTGTCTTCCTCGTGTCGCTCCATCGGAAGAGTTCTGATGGGTTGGGATATGTTTCGAATGTTATTTTCTGCGGGGAGATAATTTCGATGCCAGAAAGGAAGCTTTTAAATTTCTGGATGTCATTGGTGAAGAAAACACTGTCGTTTTCTCCAGTCGAGTTTAAATTTTTTGATATAGAGTTATTACCAGAGACCACGAGCACACGATCTCCAATAACCGTGAAATAGAAGAATGGTCCAGGACGATCTTCTGTCTTGACTGCATAGGCGATGTATCCGCTATGACCAGTCCCCGCGTATGACTCAATCTGATACCCGGCTGCCCACGGATACTCTTTCTGAAACCATGCTCTTCTGCCTCCTCCGTCATACGGCTTGAGTGTGAAGGTTACTTGATCTGAAGGGCTCGCACTAATTACATATAAATTCTCTTCTGCTAAAGATACTGCAACAGTGGGAGGAAATTGCGCGCGTACCCCAATACCATCTAAAGAAATCGTTTTCGTAAATCCATATGTTGCGGGAGGAGTAAGTGGAAAAGGGGTGATTATGTCAGAGTCTGCTGGCGTCAGGGAAGACACTGTTTGGTTTATCGTGACAGTTGGAAGGGGTGACTTGCTGATAATGGGTTTAGTTTTATATGAGGAACTAATGAGAGGTCCCAAGGAAATCCCCACATAAAATATTCCTAGGACGGCGACTAGACCTAAGATCCAAAAAACGCCAAGCTTTCCCAAGAGCTTACTCGAGGGACTGACTATGCCTTTTGGCTCGATTGTTGATTCTATATTTGGATCCATACAAGAACAATTTTCTCCGACCGATACTATTATAGCATCGTACGAATCCGTAATGAAATATTTGCGATATCTTCGACAATAATCCACGCCGACATCGCACCGTAGCCTTTCTTATTGATCTGGAAGGGACGGATTGTCTGTGGGTTCTTCAGAAAGATCAAAATACAATACCTTTTATTCTGAAACATCTCGAAATATTTCGGTATATCCTCATCACCGATTCCATCGTCTTTTCCATATTGGACG
>JAYRHC010000089.1:0-2887 GCA_041907525.1 Candidatus Woesebacteria bacterium | reverse complement strand
TATCGCCAAACAAATTGTGAGCACGAAGCTCGCGTCTGTGGGCGGACGTGAAGCGAGTATGGAAATACCCACGTATAAAAAAGAAGTGATCAGAGCACTCGAGCAGTATTTCAAGGATCAGACTGGACGGATGCCCCTCGTCGTGACGGAGATCATCATCGCATAATTTTCACTCTGTCATCCCGACGAAAGTCGGGATCTCGTTTATGAAGAAGTATTATGTATATATACTTACAAACAAGTCGAGAAACACTTTCTATGTCGGAGTCACCAATAACATAGAACGAAGAGTAAACGAACACTGTATGGGATTGGTGAGTAGTTTTACGAAAAAATACAAATTGTGGTTCCTCGTATACTCTGTGGAATACAATAACATCAATGATGCCATAGCTCGTGAGAAACAACTAAAAGAATGGAAAAGGATTTGGAAGTTAGAATTAATACGTAAAACAAACCCAGGCCTGAAGACACTTTACACATTAGATGGATACGAACGAGATCCCGAATCAAGTTCGGGATGACAATATCAAACTTAGAATACGCGATAACATGAATATGATCTTTTGCAGATTATCTGTCATCTCGACTCCGTATCGGAGTACGGGATAAACTCCAGTCGGGATCTGGTTTTATCATTAATGTTTCAGCATTTATTACTTTAATATGAGCAAATTACCCTCCTCACTTCTCAAAGTCTCTTTGTTTCTCCAGCGTATGCCTGGCATCGGTGAGAAATCCGCGAATCGGCTCGCCTTCTTCCTCCTGAGACTTCCCGAACAGGATCTTCTCTCGTTCGGACAAGCGATCTCGCAGTTACATTCTCTAACCCATCGATGCAAGGTCTGTCAGAATGTCTGTGAAGGTGAAGATACGTGTGAGATATGCGCAGATCCGAAGCGGAATCACGCGCAGGTGACGGTAGTCGAGTCTGTACTCGATATACTATCCTTCGAAACAGGAGGCATCTATGATGGGGTTTACCATGTCTTGCATGGCAAGATTGATCCGCTCAATCGTGTATCTGCAGAAGACCTTACCATATCCAAGCTTATCGACAGACTACGTGCAGAAGAGGTTACAGAGGTTATCCTCGCGACCAATCCCGATATGGAAGGAGAAGCGACTGCAATGTATATACGGAATCAGATTAACGAGATATCTACAGAAAAAGGAGCGCGCATCAGCGTCACTCGCCTCGCCTACGGCCTCCCTATGGGAGGTAACGTCGAATACGCGGACTACGTAACGCTCAAGAAAGCCATCGAGGGGAGAAATACGTTCTAGCTCACTGCCCCATCGCCATGATCTGTTTCGCAGCTATCTGCTGGACTTTTTTCATAGCCTCATTGATCGCGACAGTAACACGGTTTTCTACGACTCCATCGATACTCACTTCTTGGATCGCCATATCTCCACGTACCGTGACTCTCACCCCATTGTATTCGTGAGTAGCGACCTCCTTTTTCAGAGCATCTTGCATAGCCTTAATTTTTGTAATGTCGCCGAGATTCCCAAGACCAGGAATGTTCATAATAATATAATTCTTCAGCCATAGGCTGATCCGCCTTTGGCGGAAAATACTAAACTCTAATTAACCATCCTTCCTCGGGGAAGGGGCCCGCTCAGTAAGAAACCCCTCCCTCCGCCGATTCGGCGGATACTCCCCTTAACAGGGGAGCAATACTCACCCTACCAAGGCCTCCTCCTCAACTTCTCCCCCTGTCAAGGGGGATACCCGCTCAGACGCGTGAGCGTGTTGAGCGGGAGAGGGTTTTTTCCTCCAACAGGAGAGGAATGGTCTTGAAACTGTTATTGACAATACTCTATCACCGCGATCTGAATGGCTGTCTGTGGTACGGGTGAAACCCTGCTGACATTGTATGCTTCATGAAATAGTTTGAGGAGTTTCGAGACCTGCACAGCGCTCAGCGACAGATTGTCTACTGGATAGTCAGGCTCTACCCCATTCAGCTTTAGCATAATAGCATGGAGACGGCGAATAGTGTCCTCAATAAGTAGCTTCGGATCACCTCCTGCCGAGGTATATTCCTGCAGCCACTGAATAGCTTCTTGTGCTTTCTTCCCTTCAAGATACGTAAGCAGCTTGTCTTTCGCTCGGACACCGAGATACTTTTGTGCAGCTTCGAAGCTCAGCGCATTCTGTGCTACGAGCTCTTCTAATATTTTCGTAGCATCACGAAATGAACGATCACAATTGTTCGCGATAAGCTCTTTAGTTTCTTTCGATATAGTCAGCTTCTCTCCTTTCTCGATACGGTCGAGCATAGCGACAACGTCTGCAGGTTTGGCAGTACCGAAATCTATCCGAACACAGCGCGATTGGATGGTGGGGGGGATCTTATCGATCGCCGTGGTCGCGAGGATGAAAATCGCATGAGAGGGTGGCTCCTCAAGTATTTTTAACAATCCATTAAACGCACTGGTCGAAAGCATGTGCACCTCATCGATGATATACATTCGATATTTCGCCATCATCGGAGTATAGGTGATATTTTCGATAAGCTTGCGCACATCATCGATACCGGTATTGTCTGCTCCATTAATTTCTTGTACATCGGGAGAATTACCATTTTCAATATCGTTCATGATGTGTTCGTCAAGTTTCTGGTCTCCTGTCTTACAGAGCTCTTTCGCAAGGATACGAGCGACCGACGTTTTCCCCATCCCTTTGTGACCAGTGAAAAGCCATGCATGAGGAGTTTCTTTTGCCGCAAGATACTTTCCTATGACATCCCGTACTTTCGAGTTGTCAACTTCCTTGATTGATTTGGGGCGGTAAGTGAGGTAGAACATAGATTAATTTCTTTTGAGGTCTAATTCCTTGACGCTTGCATAGTCATTTCGACTCCCCGTAACGGGGGTG
>JAYRHC010000088.1:0-6373 GCA_041907525.1 Candidatus Woesebacteria bacterium | reverse complement strand
GAATATTTTCTTATTTATATCACCCAATGCGACCATTAAGATGGTAAAGCACCCTATCATCTCGTTTCTCGGAAGCGTCGCATTTGTGGTACTCGCGGTATGGGGGCTTATTGAGGTGGGCAAGCTACTCTTCTTGCACGGGTAGATCATCTTCTACCATATGCATCCGATCGTAGTCGTGGCTGGTCGAATATCAGCAATATCATTCAAGACGCTTCCACACGCAGTTTCAAGCCCCGCTCCCGCAGTCGCTTCTGGTGTCCGAAGACGAGATGTGAGGGGTGAGTTGTTTCTTTGAAGACATATCTTTAGATTGTGGAGACGTTCACATGCAGTGGCGCCTCCTACGGTTTGTGCACCAAGCCGAAGAGGGTACGTCGGGTCTACCGTCGGCAACAAGTATACTCCATACTGATCTTTTGGAAAATGTACTCCTATAGAAGGTTTTACACTTGGCTGAGGTTCTAGTAGGGAGTTGACTGCGCCATTGTTATGGATTACAGTACCGGTAAGTATTCTGTGTACTGTGAAAGCACTGATAGCAGCGCATGCTATCACAATACATCCGAGGATGCTGTAATGTAATCTTTGTGACATGGTGTAATCATAACAGGAATGCATGAGTGCGGTCTATAGGAAATGCTTCTCCCATACTTCAGCAGTATTTCAGGTTACTACGACTATAATATCGCCATGAGAGTACTGCTTGTGGAAGATGAGCGTCGTATCGCACAATCAATAAAAAAAGGTCTCGAGCAAGAGCGATATGCTGTTGACATGGTTTTTGATGGTGTGGAAGGGTACGATATGGCTTCCACCGAAGAATACGACTGCATCATTCTTGATATTATGCTTCCTGGCATGGATGGAGTATCCCTCACGGCCAGACTGCGAAAAGATAAGATACGCGCACCCGTTCTCATGCTCACTGCGAAAAGTCAAATATCAGATAAAGTTCGTGGTCTGGATTCTGGCGCTGATGACTATCTTACAAAGCCCTTCTCATTTGAAGAATTATTGGCACGTATCCGGGCTCTGACGCGGCGTCCTGCAGAGAATCTGACGGCGAAGCTTGTGGTAGAAGATCTTATGCTTGACGTGACGAACTTCACCGTGACTCGATCGAAAAAGACCTTACATCTGACACACAAAGAGTTCTCGCTTCTCGAGTATCTTATGCGTCGACCAGGTATCATCCACACGAAAGACCAGATTATGAGCCATGTGTGGGACTATGATGCAGACATATTACCAAACACCGTAGAAGTGTATATTCGCAATCTCCGAAACAAGATTGATGTTCCCTTTCCTGGAAAGAAACCCCTTATTAGTACTGTCCGTGGATTTGGATATAGATTAGGAAAATGACAAATGAGAAAAGAGTAATGACAACAATGAAAACCTGTGTCATCCTGAATTTATTTCAGGATCTTTTCACACACTCATTCTAAGTTAGATGCTGAAACGAGTTCAGCTTGACACAATACAAGAACAGTTCGGTGCTATTTCAAAAAATTTATGTTTAGATCAACAAGAATCAAACTAACGCTGTGGTATTTACTCATTATTATGATGGTGAGCCTCACATTTAGCGTAGTCATATTCGGTCTAGTGAGCAGAGAAGTAGATCGTTTCGAAGAAATACAGAGAATCCGTGTGGAGCGAAGGCTGCGTGACGATATCTTATTGCCACCCGGATCACTCCCATTTCGCCGATATATTGAGGAGCATGGTATGGCCAATCCCGAACTTGTACAAGAGACAAAGGAGAGAATACTCACCCTGCTTATCCTCGCGAATGGAACGATTCTCATACTCGCAGGGTGGCTGGGATACGTCCTTGCGGGCCATACCCTCAGGCCGATAAAGAAAATGGTCGATGACCAGCATCGATTCATAAGCGATGCGTCACATGAGCTAAAAACCCCCCTTGCTTCATTGAAAATCGCATTCGAGGTATACCTTCGTGATCATAAAAGGACCGTGAAAGAAGCGGATGTTGTTATGCGGGAAAGTGTCGAAGAGGTCGACAAGCTCCAAGCTCTTACTGAGTCACTGCTCGAGATATCAGAGTATGAAGACGAGAATCATTCGATGGTAATGGAGAAGGTGGATATCGAATCAGTCATTGTCGAAGCGATAAAGAAAACGAAGAATCTCGCCCGTAAGAAGAGTATCGAGTTTGAAACTCACTTCAAGCAGATCGACCTGCAAGGGAATAAAAAAGGCCTTGTCACGCTCTTTACCATACTTATCGACAACGCTATTAAATACAGTAACGAAAAAGGACGTATCGTGATCTCTACAATAACTCAAGATCATACACTCGTGGCGAGCGTTCAAGATCACGGTATTGGGATTGGTGCAGAAGATCTTCCCCGTATATTCGATCGATTTTATCGCGCCGACACTGCGCGATCAAGATCGGGGGTAGGAGGGAACGGGCTTGGGCTTTCAATCGCTCGACAAATTGCGATAAAGCATGGGGGTACTTTGTATGCCAAGAGTACACTAGGACAGGGATCTATATTCACGCTCGAGTTACCCATTTCAGTTCGCGTTCAGGTATGATTCATATCATAAATACCATGATTAAAAAGATCTCCTCCCTACTGCGTCGGTTTCGTGGCTTATCTATCATGGTGAAAATCATACTTATTCTTGCTCTCGCAGGAGCTGGGTGGGCATTATTCTCGAACGTCAATGGTCGGAAGAATGAGCAGCCCCAATACCAGACTGCGCTTGCAGAGAAGGGAACACTCGTCATTGCTGTTACCGGGTCGGGACAAGTGTCGACTGCGAATAGTGCATCAGTAACGACACGTGCGACTGGTGTCGTCTCAGAAATATATGTACAAGACGGAGATATGGTAAAGGCTGGTGATGCGATCGCGAAAGTCGATCCCGACATGGTCGGCAGACAGAATGAATCACAAGCTCTCGCAAGCTACCAAAGTGCCAAGAATAATCTTGATAGTGCGAGAACAGGTCTGTTTTCTCTGCAATCGGCGATGCTCGGAGAGTGGAAAAGTCATTACGAACTCGCCACAAATTCAACATATCAAAATGCCGATGGCACTCCGAACAATGGCAATCGTACTCTTGCCGATTTCCATATCTCACAAGACAATTGGCTTGCTGCTGAAGCGAAATATAAGAATCAACAGAATGTGGTCTCTCAGGCTCAGACATCACTGAATGCAGCCTGGCTTTCCTATCAAGAATCATCATCTACCATCTTTGCACCAATCTCAGGGGAAGTCTCTGGTCTATCACTGCAGGTGGGCTCTGTCATATCGGCGTCCAGCAGCACAAACACATCGGTAAGTGCGACTAAGATCGCCAGTATCAAGACCAAAGCTCCTCCCACCATCACCATTAACCTCACTGAGATAGATATACCGAAGATCTCAGTCGGCAATAAAGCTACCGTAACCTTCGATGCGCTCGTCGATAAAACATTTACGGGTAAAGTAATCAGTATAGACACCACAGGCACAGTCTCGTCTGGAGTGACTACCTATCCGACAGTTATCCGTCTGGACACTGATCCAGGGACCATCCTCGGTAACATGGCTGCTTCCGTGAATATCATCGTTCAGACAAAACAAAATGTTCTCCTTGTGCCCAATGCAAGTATCCAAACACAAAATGGGATGAGTACTGTCCGCGTTATGAAAAACAATGTCGTGTCTGAGAAGCCTATCGAGGTGGGACTTGCTTCCGATAGCCAAACAGAAATACTCTCAGGAATATCAGAAGGCGATGCCGTGGTAACATCAGTCATTCAGACCACTACGGGGACTTCCAACCAAGGCCAGTCGATCTTTAGCTCGTTCGGGGGAGCCAGAAACGCAGGTGGAAGTGCTATAAGGCTGGGCAGATAATTATGAACATCATCACCGTATCTCATATTTCGAAAGTGTACACGACAGGCACTGTCGAGACACTCGCACTTGATGACGTGTCATTCACGATACAGAAGAGTGAATATGTTGCGATCATGGGTCCTTCAGGCAGTGGTAAATCGACCCTCATGCATATCCTTGGCGCACTCGATACCCCGACTCACGGTACGTATACTCTGGATGGTCACGATGTATCCCGATTAAGCGAAGATGCACTTGCGCAGATCCGTAACGAGAAGATTGGGTTCGTGTTTCAGGCTTTTAATCTGCTGCCACGCACTACCGCTCTTAAAAATGTAATGCTTCCTATGATCTATGCGGGTATCGAAGAGCATGATCGGAAAGAGAAAGCCATGCACTATCTGACCATCGTGGGTCTTGCAGACCGTATGTATCATAAATCCAATCAGCTCTCTGGAGGGCAGCAGCAGAGAGTCGCTATCGCCCGTGCACTTGCGATGAATCCCGCGATCCTCTTGGCAGACGAACCAACGGGAAATATCGCATCTGCACAAGCCGAAGAGATTATGGAAATTTTCCAAAATCTGAATGATCAGGGACATACCATCGTGATGATCACGCATGAGCCAGATATCGCTCGGCATGCGAAACGCGTCATCCATATTAAGGACGGCAAGATTACGGAAGATGTGAAAAATGATTCGCAGTACAGAGTTGCGCAATTACAAATGACACAACAAAGTAAACCTGTGTCATCCTGAACTCGTTTCAGGATCCATGTAAAAATAACCTTTAAATAAGGGATCTCTCTACCCCCGCCGACGGCGGGGAGTCGAGATGACACCTATTTGTTTGTTTCGCTATATGTATATTTTTTTATCATTTGCGAGTTTGTTGATTTGAATTTTGGGTTTTATTTGTCATTTGAGCTTTTCCGCCAAAGGCGGATCAGCCTCTGGCTGAGATCTTTTGAACTATGGACATTCTCGAACTCATCCACGAAGCAGTGGGAACACTTACCGTAAACAAGATGCGGACTGGTCTTGCTGTGCTTGGAATCGTTATCGGTATTGGCAGCGTCATAGCGCTTGTTTCTCTTGGGCAGGCTAGTCAGAAATCAATCGAAAATCAGATAGAGTCTTTGGGCTCGAATATGTTGACGGTTATGCCAGGGGGACAAAGTGTCGGGGCGGTACGTGGTGCACAAGGCGGAGGTACGACACTCACGCTTGACGATGCCCTTGCAATTTCGAAATCATCCGAGATTACGACTGTGCATTCCGTGTCTCCTGAACTACAGCGAAGAGCACAGGTGGTCGCGGGGCGCAATAATACAAATACTCAGATACTGGGGGTATACCCTGCATATGCGCAGATCCGCAAGGTTACTCTGTCATCGGGAGTATTTATTACTGATCGCGACATACAGAGCTTAGCGAAAATCGCAGTGATCGGACCACAGGTGGTGTCTGATCTTTTCCCCGATGACACAAGCCCCATTGGGAAATCGATCAGAGTGAATGGACAGGTGCTGCGCATTATGGGAATAACGAATTCAAAAGGAGGTTCTGGCTTTCAAAATCAAGATGACATCGTCTATGTGCCACTCTCTACAGCACAAAAACAATTATTCGGGATATCATACGTATCGAGCATCGCGGTAGAAGCGAAAAGTCAAGATGTGATGACCCAAGCACAAGATCAGATCGGATATTTTCTACTCGCGAGGCATAAGATCAGAGACCCTCTCCAAGCAGATTTCTCCATATTCTCTCAAAACGATATCTTGAACACGGCATCACAGGTCACTGGGACTTTCACAGCTCTGCTGAGCGGTATCGCTGCCATCTCACTTCTGGTCGGCGGGATCGGGATTATGAATATTATGCTCGTGACGGTCACCGAACGTACCCGCGAAATCGGTCTTCGGAAAGCACTCGGTGCGAAAAAGAAAACCGTCATAGCTCAGTTTCTGATCGAAGCGATAATTCTTACCTTCACGGGAGGACTGCTGGGTATGATGCTGGGTATTACTGTTTCCTATTTTCTTGCAAAGGCTATGAGTCTGACGTTTTTCATTTCGCCTACGTCCATTCTCCTGGCGACAGGGGTTTCGGGTCTGATTGGCATAGTGTTCGGATGGTATCCCGCGAAGAAGGCTGCAGACTTGCAGCCTATTGAGGCACTAAGGTATGAGTAGGAATTCAGCTCGCCCGCCGAAGAGGCGGGGCGGTCAGGTGAATGGCTAATAGCGAATGGCAAAAGGCTAATGGCGAATGGAGAGTGAAAAAATTGAAACGAAATGAGCAGTCTAGGCGATTGAATATTCAGGTATTGTTCAGATTGTATTCTTATAATTTCCCGTCGGCATTTTATATTCTCGCATATGCAAACAAAACAAATGATTGTTGTTGGAGTCGTGGTAGTCGGGGTCGGTGTTGGTGGATTTTTCATTGGAAGATCTACCGCTACAACTTATCAGTCTAGTCGTTTCTCTCAATATG
>JAYRHC010000087.1:0-3649 GCA_041907525.1 Candidatus Woesebacteria bacterium | reverse complement strand
CATTGCTTTCCACTTATTCGTCGCTGGCCTCATGAGTATCTGTACGATAGCGCCCTCACCATCACCCATTTTAGTGAGCGCGGACATAGTCGACGATAGACTGTCAGTCGGCAGCTCGCGATATGTCTTGAGAGGAAAAAACTTTTTATTTTTCTGTGCGAGACACCCATAGGAGACTTTTCCTTCCTGGGTGAAGATATTTGGTTCATCTACCTTGCGGATGCTCGCCTGGGGATAGAAGCTATATATCGTTTTCTCAACGAGGTCGATCAGACGATTGGGGGCAGATACATAGAAACGGATTTCCCCTTTCTTTCCTACTATCTCGAAGGCCAATACATCTTCGATTTCTAGGAATGTAAAAAATCCACTTTTTTTGAGCCCCGCGAAGGAAGCGAACATTTGCTCTGCAGCGTCGACCTTGATCTCATTATCTTTCGTAAGTTGTACTTCTAGTGTAGACATCTCGAGTGAGACATGCATCCGTTTCCGCAGTCGCATCAGGAAGACGAGTATATATCCGAATATAGCGGTGAGCACCGCCGATAGACCAATAAGCAGTGCGTAGAGTAGGATATTTGTAATTTGGTCAATATAGACCTGTGTAGATGCTTGATCCATGCCTCTATTGTAGTTTTTAGAGCCCTAGGAATGCAAGTGTAAATTTTTTTTCGCTCCTGGTATCAGACGATTGTCATTGCGAGGAATCCGCCAATCTGTAAACTGGCGGAGGCGGATGACGAAACAATCTCAGATAATGTACGTAATAAAGGCGGACAAAACAGAATTACACGGTGAGCATCTCGCCATGACGTGAGCATTGTGCAATATGTACTGGTATACTAATTACTATGCGGAAGATACAGAAACTATTTCGGATATGTAGGACAGCCTTAGGTTTCGTTTTCATCATATCAATCATCGTTTCTATCGTCGCGAGTCAGGTCTTCGCCCCGCCCCATTTTTCAACATTAGGAAAACAAAAGTCGACACTTACCGCATTTCTTCGGGCCACAGTCAGGCTTGGTGACAGCTATCTTATCAAACACATGTTTCGAGATTCTCTGGTCACAGAGTATCCAGTGGTTTTCGACTCCTATATCCAGGAAAACGATTGGCTCACCCACCTTCAATCGATAGAGTCCCGCTCACCCCAGAGTCGTGATGTTCTCGCTGCGATGTCTGTCTTGTACATTCATATGGGAAATAGTGAGAAAGCGAAGGAATATCTGAATAGAATACAGTCAATTGATCCAGTCTACAAGTCTGAGCTATCAGAAATGTTACAATAATATAACTGGAGAAATTAAGGAACCATAACACCTTTAGAGTATGGTTTCAGAACGTGATATTCATATCGTTATTATTTTATTATTTTCATATGAATCCATTGCAACTATCTCACAAGCATGCATTGTCAGCGCTCGCTGGTTTTGTTGATTTTATAAAGAAGCAAAATGTAGTGGGTCTGGCGGTCGGCATTATTCTAGGCTCGGCAGCGAAAGGCGTCGTCGATGCTCTCGTAGCAGATATTCTCAACCCGTTCATTGGTCTTTTGCTCGGAGGTGTTGACCTTGCACATCAAAATATATGCCTCAATATGGTAGGAAGCGTGTGTAAAAGCTCGCTCGCATGGGGGCATTTCGTTACTGTACTCATTCAGTTTGTGATCGTCGCAGCAGTGGTGTATTTCGTCATAAATCAGGTGGTGGGGCTGTTTTTGAAGGAAGAGAAAGCGGCTTGATCGGGGCACACATCACGACTCGATTACTTTGAATTGCCCGCTAAACATGCCCATGCTACAGGAGAAGTTGATATATCCTGTCTCTTTGGGAGTGAACTCGAATACATTCTCTCCCTCTTTCAAATTCGTGAGTTGGATCCCTGCCTGGGGGGATTGGAGGGTCCCTTGGCAGCCGTAGATTTCCTTACCGTCAATCTCCCAGCGAACAGGAATATTCTTCCTCACGACAAATTTACTCGGGCTATATCCCGATGACGTGGCAGCCATGCGGACGATTTGTTTCCCATCTTTGATCTCTGCGATTTCACCAGTGAATTCCTTATCCGCTGTATTCGTGGAGACAACAAAACCATGGAGAGTAAGCGTAGACCATATGTAACTACAACCAACGACGAAGATAATCACACCGACGACTTTCAGGAAATACTGATAGACAACATTATTTCTAACATTAGACAGCGCAGTAATGAAGACAAGCGACGGTATCGTTCCCAGAGCGAAGGCTATCATAATTTGACTGCTCAGGAGTGGGTTTCCGAGACCGAGAGCGTATGCCTGAGTACTTATGGTAAATCCACAGGGAAGAAAGTAGGTAATGAACCCTAAGGTAAACGCCCCGCCGAGTACAGAGCGGGCTTTATTTGAGGAGGGGAATATACGAGAAGGCTGGATGTGGAGCAAATCGAGGATACGGGACAAGGAGACCAGTCTCAACATGTCAAGACCCGCAATAATGAGCACTCCTGCGACGATGATGTTGAGCACTGACCCAAATTGAGTAAGATACGAGAGTCCCTGCCCGAAGTATCCCAAGATATATCCAAAAATGGCGTAACTCACCAGGCGCCCAGTGATAAATAATCCAGCGACTTTCGTAGTATTGTGCGTTTGTTGCTTATGGATGAAGCTCGTAAACAGAGCTCCTGTCGTAGCCATGCACGTAGAAGCTGAAGCAATAAGCCCGAGAAAGAATGCGCCACTCACAGAGGTAGCGGATGCAGCTATCGTCTCGGGAAGCAGGTTAAATTCTTTCGCGAAATAGTAGACGATACCCAGGATTCCTGCGATCGCCAGGGCTTCGGAGAGCCTGTCCTGAAGGGATACTTCCAAGAGTACTTCATCAAGACTGGAAGCCTGGTAGCCGTATTCACAAAGTATCGCATTGATCTGCGTGAGGGATAACGGCTTCGTATGTCGGATCGTTACCAGATTCTTCTTATGATCAGGTATTACTTCGACGATACTATCCATACCTTCAAGCTGTGTCTTCACTAAGATGTCACAACTTGGGCAATGCATACCTGCTACCCGAATCGTGGTGGATGTGATCTTGCTTTGATGTTTAGCCATAGAAGTTGGACAGTATAGCAGAATACCACGAGACACGAAACATGTAACTCGAAACACTTCACACAAAGATACGTGATCGCGCTAGAAGTGACGTGACTCGTGTTGCGTCAGACATTTTTCACTTCGTCGTATACGTGTACAGTTTCTGAAGATCTGTAACGAGCTTCTTATTATTCTTTGATAGCTTTACAACCTGTTCTAGATGTTGACCCATGAGGACTTTTTTTGCAGACTGAGCTAGTCCAATAGCCGCATCGATCTGCTGTATGACAGCACCATAATTCTTACCACTTTCGATAAGCTCCGACACCTTGTCGAGAGTCCCGATCGATTTGCGGATTGCTAACACTGCAGGGGGGGTACCAACCTTTTTTTGAGGTTTCATAGAAAATAAAAAAACCTATAACGTAGGATAATGGTAAAGAATATTTATATCAATGTCAACTAGATCATATCATATACTAATCCAACAAAAATCCCCACCCTACCAGGACGATACATCCTCGGGAGAGCGGGGAAACTTACCACTTCAGCTTTTCGTCTTTACGACTATCT
>JAYRHC010000086.1:0-4074 GCA_041907525.1 Candidatus Woesebacteria bacterium | reverse complement strand
TCCTTTGAGCCGATAAACAAAAGGAGTGCCTCCTTTTGATCGCTGGTTAATTTAGATTGTCTTACCACATATTCAGCTTACCTTATTTTCAGTACGGTTTCAGAGTGTTATGTCTATAAATAAGTACTGTTAATGATAGAACAGGATGTATTTCTCCTGCAGACATTCTGAAAACGCATTTTTTTTGAAAAAATCTGGGAGTGAAGTAACTACGAATACGCGCTGTCCAGGTCGGGTAAGGGTCAGAAGCTCCTGTAATATCGCTTTTCCATATCCTCTCCCTCGAAACTCTGGCTGTACGATAAAAGATCGGATCTCCGCCATGCGCCGAGAGTACCGTTCAAAACAACCACATGCTACGATGCTTCGATTTACTCTAATGATCCGCCAGAAAGAAAGCTTTTTTCGTATTTCAGATTTTGTCCTGGGTATAAGATGCTCGGCATCTGAGTTTACGAGTATAAGTATCTGGGAGACATCCCTCGGTTTTGGTTTGAGTACTTTGATGTGGTGCATAATAGATGATAAGGCCATCATTGCGAGGAGCGTATGGGGCTTACAACGCCTTATGAACCAACTTCGCCACGTCGCTCCCCAGCTTCACGGCATAATTCGTGCCTCGGTCGTAGGGATAGGTCATGTCAAGATTTGCGATGAAAAAGTGGGGGTCTGATGTGGTGAAATGTGGCACATTTTCGAGGAATTCTTTATCAAAGATCGGCTGTGCGAATCCTGCTTTCCAAAGAAATGTGTCGTGTATCGTGGGTTTTTTCCCCAGCATTTTCTCGATCGTGGGCATGTATTGTGCAAGCATCTGCTCTTTGGTCATAGACATAAGGGGATCTGTGGGCTCGCAGTAGCTTGCGATATACAAGAGGTTGTGGTTACTGTAGTGAGACTTATCTATGAAGTTTGTGTGCTGCACAAAGACCAGGCTGGGGATGTGGGGCGTACATATCGAGATCCAATACTCAGTGTCAAACACTTTCTCCTCCATTTCGATTATGAGATTCGCGGCGCTCAGATATTCTAATCTCCGAAGCCTCGTAACTTCTTCGGTGGATAACACCTCTCTACTAACCGATGTGAGCACGGGTGACGGAAGAGTTGAGATAATGCGGTCGAAGTGTTCTTCCCTCTCCTCTTCCCCGCTTTTCACGATCACGACGAATTGCCCTTCCGAAGTCTTCCGAATAGCATCCACCCTTGTGCTGGTCTGAATATCTACGTGGGCTTCTCTGCACTGATTGGCTACGAAGTCAATCATGTCTTGAAATCCGCCCTGCATATACCCGAGCGACTTCGTCCGCATATGTACTCGAGACCAGATAAACGAGGAGAGAATATTTCCCGCATATTTACCGAACTTTTTCCGAAACATCACTCCAAACAGCGTCTCATAGGCACTTTCCCCCATCCATCTGCGGAGTATTTCCCCTGTCGTATGTTCCTCATAATACGGGAGGTAAGGTGAAATCTTAAATGCTCCCAATACCATCCCTGCACGTATTTTCTGAGCAACGGACAAGAGGGGAAAGCGAAGTAGCTGGAGAGGTGAGTCTACTGCGTACGTGTGATACGAGTCATTTTTCTCGTACAGACTCGCTGTGGTGGGGCTCTTGAATGCGACTCTATCATATCCAATTTCCTTCAGAAAGCTGATTATATATTTGTCAGAAGAAAAGATATGATGATACGCTCTCTCTAGCTCCCATTCCCAATCCGATCCCCGAAATCCAGAAGCCAGTCCGCCAAGTCTTGACTCAGATTCATAGACCGTGATTGAGCTCTCGGGTTTTCGAGAAAGATCGAGTGCCGCAGTGAGCCCCGTGAGCCCGCCCCCGAGTATCGCAATTTTCATAATGTTCAAAACAAAATTGTGGTAATCTCTTTTATTTTGGCCTAATTCCTCAACGCTTGCGTCGCAGATGTGTGTCATGGTGAGCCTGTCGAATCCATGACACGTCACCCGTTGACAAGTTCCTAACATGTCGAGAATGCACGACAAAGTCGGCACTCAGGGTGACAGATGTCTCAATGGTCTGAGTCGAAGTTTACCATTTCCCGCATATTTACCGTATTATTCCCGTTTCCCACCCATGAGGGGCTGCTTTATTTACGGTACATCTCTCGATATATCGACTCAATAAGCACGTAGGTGGGTATGGCGAGCAGTGCTCCCAGAGGTCCTCCGAAGCGCATTCCGAGGATCACAGATAACATCGTAATGATGGGATTAAGACCCACTGCCTTTTTCATAATATAGGGCACTAAGAAGTAGTTCTCTACCTGTTGAACGACAAAGGAAACTGCCAGTGCAGCAAGCCCAATAACTGGTGATTGACCAAGTCCGATAAATATTGAGATGATGGCCACAAATGTAGGTCCGATGCTAGGCAACGCCTCAAAAATTCCCGCGAGAACCGCAAGGGGGAGAGCGTATCTGATCCCGATCCATGAAAATCCGATATAGGAAAGAAGGCCCACGGCGAACATAAGAGTAAGCTCTCCCCAGAACCATGAGGCGAGCCTCCCCTGGGCAGAATGCACAACCCGAAGAGTGTTTTTGACCTTTTCCTCATTAATGTGTCGACCCAGAAACCCCTGGATAAATGTCTCATCAATTACCCGTTCATTCGCAAGGAGGTAATAGCTGAAAAACAGAGTTAAAAATACCAGCAATGTATTGCTAAAGACGTTCCCCACGATGGAGACAAGCTGGTTCGCGAAGTCGGGTATGTACTTGGATATTTCTTGTATCTGAATATACCTCAGAATTGATGGGTTCAGGTTTCTGATGATTTCGGGAAGCTTTTCAATAAAGAGAATGGTTTCAGAAAGCACTGGTGGAACGATCGTCCCTACAGATAGACTCAGAAATGCAAGGGCAGATATTATCACGATAAACGACGCGATGGGCCTGGGGACTTTTCTCTTCGTATGGAGATACAACACGATGGGGCGCAGGGCGCTCATGAGTATAAAGGAGATAAAAAGAGCGAACACAAGATCTCTGTTAGCCCACGTAAGATACAACCCGAGCGGGACGAGAAAGAGCTTTACTATCGTTTTTGTAGAGATGTGTACTGAGTTGGTCACGTGCTCATTATATCAAACTGATTGCTTGACAGGGTAGGATCAACAACGTACTATGTGTATATGGATCAGTTTAACGAGACAAATGAGGTACAGGATCAGACCCTTTTTGTCTGGAAGGCGCCTCTCAGGCCGTACAAGAAGCGCTCAACGACCCTTTTACGGTTCTTTCTTGCGGTTGCACTCCTTGTTTCTGCTGTGGTGTTTTTCTTTGGAGATCTCGTGACCATCCTTCCTATCTGGGCACTCCTTTTCCTGTTTTATATCTTCGCAATCACTCCACCTCCCATCGTAGACAATCGTATTACCGTGTTTGGTGTGGAGACTGCGGGAGTGATGTTGCGATGGGATATTCTGTCGCATTATTACTTCGATGAACGACTCGGGCATCAGATCCTGGTACTGGTCACTCATGGTCCATACTACGCTCATAGTTATATTGTGCTTCCGAATGCTGAGATTAAGGCGTCGGTGAATGCGATCCTGAACCAACACCTGATGCTCATGACAAACCCACCCAAGACGATCACCGATAAACTTGTGAAGTTCTTCTCAAGCCTCATACCCGAAGAAACCAGTGTCCCCATGGACACTTCTCCCTCAGCCCCGAAAGTGACGTCATAGAAGAAGCTTGCGGATCGTATCACCAAAGATTGGAAGACTCATCTCCTTCACGCCCATTTTCCGACCCCAGATGATCACTCCTTCATCAGCGCTCACTAGGTGTGAGTCCGTCTCTTTCGATAAGAACAGAAGGTCTAGGTCTGCCACACTATCGATGAATCCTGTCCGTGTGGCGTTGCGATACCGGAGTCGTAAACTTTCTTTAATTGGTTGAAGAGATTTTTGAAAGTCGACTTTCGACATTTCTGCTTTTTGGAGATAAGACTGTGCTGTCTGGATAATGATCTCGTCTGCGATATGCAGCCCCTGCCGAGTGCGCAGTCGACATTCATCGACGAAATCGTACAAGACTTG
>JAYRHC010000085.1:0-2803 GCA_041907525.1 Candidatus Woesebacteria bacterium | reverse complement strand
TAGGTGGTATTAGCTCAACTGGTTAGAGCGCCTGCCTGTGAAGCAGGAGGTTGCCGGTTCGAATCCGGTATACCACCCCCACCAAGTATGCGGATCTGCACTGATATGCACGCAGCTTTGATACAATATCTCCATGATCGTCATTACTGGAGTCAGTGGTGGTTTGGGGAAAGAACTTGCAGCTCTTTTCGTTTCCGAAGGGAAGCAGGTAGTCGGATTGTCTCGCAAACCCAGTATGCAAGGTATTGAACACATTGCTACTGATCTTCGTGACGAGCGCTCAATCGATTCTGCATGTAAGAAAATTCTCGCGATGCACGAATCTCTCGAGGCTTTGATTAACTGTGCTGGCGTATTGAGTGTCGAGAAAATCGAATCATTAACTGTGACAGAAATTGATAAAGTCCTAGATACCAATATCAGAGCACCGCTTCTTCTTACCAGCAGACTGATGAAGCGAATAAAAAAGGATGGCGCAGATATCGTGAACGTTGCCTCCACTGTAGGTCTGAAGGGGTACGCTGATCAGGCTGCGTACGGGTCATCGAAGTGGGCGATACGTGGCTTTAGTACTTATCTTCAAACAGAATTGAAAGATACCTCCTGCAGAGTAATAAGTTTTTGTCCAGGAGGTTTCAAGTCTAAATTTTTCCTTACTGCAACTGGGATTGATAATACTGTGAATTCAAATGAATGGATGAGCCCGAAAGATCTAGCACGTCTTATGAAAACGATTCTTGACCTTCCGAAAAATATGGAGGTCAGCGAGATTATTGTGAATCGAAAAGTAATTCGATGATCCCTGCGGTCCTTCCCCGTCGATTCGATGAATCGGATGACAATGAGATTGCTTCGTCAATCTCTATATGTTCCTCGCAATGACACGTGATTCGCTTTATTTGTCTGATATGTCTGTCGACTGATGACTGACGACTATTTTTATCCCTCTTGTATTTACAGTAATAGTGTTTTATAGTAAATTTTGTATTATTTATCTTATTTTTTACACATTATGAATGATAATGCCACTTCTATACGAAGTTTCCTCGCACTTCCCTACGATAGGCTTGAACAGCTGAATCTCGAAGCCAAAAAGAAACGGGCTGCGCGCACCGATCCAAAAGAGCTCAGAGAGTATTACACGGAGTACTTGAAGAAGGAGAAGCTGATCAAAGCCGTTACGATAGGGTTTTCAGACCTTGAAGGGAGATTCCACATGCTCGACTACGATAAGAAATTTTTTCTCGCAAGCTATGACAATCTCACGTTCGATGGCTCATCCGTCCGCGGATTTTCTCGACAGGCAGAGTCTGATCTTCGCCTGCAGATAGATTGGGGTGCTTTCTGGTGGCTCCCGAGTGACGTATTTGGAGCAGGGAAAGTGCTTATCATGGGAGAGGTGCTCGATCGAGAAAATGGTCCCTATGAATTCGATATCCGCGGACTCCTGAAATCCTATGCAAAGAAATTGCATAAAGAACATGGATACATCGTACACGTCGCGAACGAAGTAGAGGGGTTTCTCCTACAGGGAAGCGAAGCGGAAGAAAAGTTTAATGAGCGAAAAGGATTTGAGATCGTCGCGAAGGGTGGGTACTATCATTCACTTCCTGGCGATATTCTCCGTACCTTTATTGACCGCAATGCAGAAGCCCAAAGAGCGATGGGTTTTGAGAATGAGAAAGATCATCCAGAAGTAGCGCCTTCCCAATTCGAACTCAATTATTCGTATTCGGAAGTGGTGAACGCTGCAGACCAGATACAGATATACAAACTTATTGCCAGACAGATCGCACACAATATGGGGATGACCGCGACGTTTCTGCCCAAGCCGATCGTGGGCATAAACGGCAGCGGGATGCACACGAATGTATCCATATCCAAAGGTGGGAGGAATCTGTTCTTCGATAGAAAAGGCGATGCCCAATTATCGAAATTCGGATGGGATATTGTTCACCGCATCCTGAGTAATGCTGCAGATATTTGCCTCATCCTCAACAGCAGCGTAAACGCATATCGAAGGCTCGATCCACATTTCGAGGCCCCAAACGAGATCATCGTCTCAGCGGTAGATCGGGGTGCGATGATCCGTGTCCCACTCTTCAATGAGCAGTCCGCTCGCGTAGAGATACGCAGTGTAGGTCCTGACGCAAACCCCTATTTCGTGATGTATGCTCTCCTCAAGATAGGACTCGAAGGTCCGATAAAAGAAGAGACAAAGAATATACGACAAAGAGTGAGATTTCTCCCCAGCAACATTCACACCGCCATCCAACAATTCCGCCAAAGCGAGACTATCGATAAGGTCATAGGAGAGAGGCTTAAGAAACAATATCTAGCACTCAAGCAAGTAGCTGCTGAGAGAAGTCCTCTTGAGCTTGGGACGAAAGTTAAGACAGGAGAAGTTATCTATCACCACGAGGTATATAACCAGCTGTTGTGGAATGATTTCTAATGTCGAGAGAGAATACCGTGCTATGCCATTTCCTGATATACTAGCTGACATGTATAACACAATCCTCTTCATAGATGGTGAAAATTTCATCTTCAAACTTGAACAAGTCCTCAAGCGTAAGAAGATCAACCTGAAAGAGTTTGATCTTTCTTCGGCTCGTTTTGACAATCTTTTTGCGAAAGTCTTGCAAGGTCTTCATATTGAGAAAAAAGTATTCTATATTGCTAAACTTCACGTGCACAAAGACGACACTGAAAAATCGAATGAGCTTATCGAGGTGCAGAAGAAGCTAAGCGACACACTTACCAAGCAGGGCTTTGAGATTATGGTTGCGGGAAATGTACGAGC
>JAYRHC010000084.1:0-5908 GCA_041907525.1 Candidatus Woesebacteria bacterium | reverse complement strand
TGGTACCCACATTCCACTGCAAACTTCCATTAGACACTTTTCGGACGGGGAATTGCGACGGTACATGCGGATTGTATTGCGACTCACTCGGTAGCATGATTCGATCAGGGTAGAAATATGCAATATATGTAGCTTTTACCTTAACTTCGTTCTCAATAACACTCAGTCTCACGCCCAGCTTATCAATCTCTTCATTTTGAATCGCGGATAAGCCACTTGTGTCATCCCGAACTTGATTCGGGATCTCGTTCTTTAAGCTTCTTGTGGTCTGGGGAATACTCTGAATAGAAATAGTTGTCTTGTTTTTTGCGATCACGATTTGACTCGGGTTAGTAAACAAGTCACTTGCGATAGGAATAAACTTATGCGTATACTTCTCCATATCCTTCCACGCATACCAGCGCGACCCATCGATGAGAAATGGCACCACCCAGTAGCCCTCATGTTTCGCCACCCGAGTGGAATATGGGTCTTGCAGATCTTTGGAATAGAGGCGGAGATCAGTAATAGATACTTCATTATTATTGCGGATGATGCGTGCACGATATTTTGGGGTGGTTATCCAGATCGCTTGCCTCTCTCCATCGGATCGCGCATACGTGGTAATCTTCTGATCCCGAAATACAGGACTGATTGTGTCGGGGAAAACTACTGAGAGTTTATTCTCACTGCGAAGCTTCGCGATGTATGCAAGTTGTCGGGTATATTCTTCCTGAAACGGCGTGTCCATAGAGTTCTCAAGTCCAATGTTTGCGAATCCGACAGATTGTTGATGGATGGCATTATCGATAAGCGTTTGGAAGTAGCCGAATCCCCGTGCTGCACGAATATAGTCATTGGGCTGAGAGGTATAGGTGCTTGTGGTGTCTCCATAGTTGTACAGCGGGTCAGTCACTGTCTGGCGGACTATGGTGACAGCCTGAGCTTCGTCAAAATCTGGGTTCATGATCCAGTTACGGCTTGCAGGATAGGGGTAGTGCGGCGGACCACCATAGAGGGTGTAGCTATCAGTCCCCCACTGCTCGCGAGTTATCTGGTGCACAACCACTCCATACCTATCATGGAGGTAATTTACTGAGTCTGTATCGATCATCCATGCACTCGACACTTTCGGATATGTCCCAAACACTTTTTGGTACTGCGCAAGGAGCGTATCCAGTATCACGGTTCGCGCATTACGAGTGTAGCCTATCGTGAATGCATTCTGCGCCTGAAACCACGTCTCAGCAGTCCCTTTATAGTCTATTCTGCATTCGGTATCATTGCGACCGTGCCCGCTAGGCTCTCGTTCAAGCGAGGCAGGCGGGGGAGTCCGCTCTGTGTCATCCTGAGCTTGTCGAAGGACGGACGACGAAGCAATCTCAGGGCAACATCCAATTTCTTCGCGTAAAAACTCGTCATCCACCTTGTCACCCTGAGTGCCGACTTCGTCGTGCATTCTCGATACAATCGGAACTTGTCGAAGGGCGGTGTCCTCCTCAGACATTTCCGCTGGAGAAATTGCACGTTGCCCCCCCAAACCAGAATCACCCCATCCCGTCATCCCGACCGGAGTGGAGGGATCCCTTTCATTATTTTTTTCAGTTGACTCGTCACATTTTACATTGGAAATTGCTTGTCCCGTAGTCGGGGAAAATTGAACATTGGTGCTTTGTATGAGAGCGGGAATTATCTCCACCATCACCCCCGTCTGGATAAGATCAGGGTGCAGCCGCTGATACGAAAGAATAAGCTCTGTATACCGAGGGTCAGTAAGCGCATCGTATCGCAGGACGAACGTAGTCGGCAGCTCATACCTCACCGCATTTTCAAGCTGAGTGCGTGTATTCTCCAGATTCCCCGGCGAGCAGCACGACCCCCCGCGGATTTGGTTGATAATAACGGCATACGCAGGGGCTGGGGTTGGGCTGACCGTCTGAGCGAAAGCATCTGTTGGCGACAATACTATGAAAACAAACAGGCAGAGAATAAGACGTGTACAAACCACAAAGTCGTAGAGTACGTCATTGCGAGGCGGATCCGCCCAACGGCGGAGACAACGAAGCAATCTCATTGATGAATGGGATTGCCACGTCGTGAAACAAAAAGCTCCTTGCAATGACGAGGAAGATGACGCTTTCATGTAGCTATAATCATAGCAGACATACCCCCGTTGCGACGATGCTTATACTTGACAAATGGTGCATATACGCGATACAATATGTATACATTTGGCATTAGCCACCGATCCCCCGCCACTTGTGGTGGGGGTGAATATTTAGGTAGAGAAGAATTCGATAAATCTTCTTTTCACCTCATCAAAATCTTTCGTATCTAACTGTGCGATCTTCGTGGTTAGTCTGCGCACGTCAAACACCCTTACCTGGCTGAGGATTACACGTGAAACCTTATGATGAATTGTGATCGGTACATACCAACTCCCTATTTTCTCTTTGGAGGTAAGTGGTAGACCGACGAATGTATAAGCACTGAGCTTACGTAAGACCAGCACGGGTCGACTTGCCTTTGCACTTTTCCCATCCATCTCGTGCCCGATGTTAATTCCTATACTGCACCACCAAATATCTCGCGCATTGACATGTCGCGAAGGTTCCGCATTATGTAACTTTGGTTTCAATCGAAACCATGAGGCATAATCTTTGTGACTCATATACATACAAAGTATAGCAAAACCTAGACTTTTTATGCTGTTTGTATTGGTTTGCGCTCATTCTCGTAAAGACGACAAAGACGCTTTCATGTAGCTATAATCATAACACACATCGCATATACGAGTACTATCTTCTAGGCTAATTACGATTGCAATTTCCACTCCTTTAACCTATACTATAGGGTATATTTAATACATCACGAAAATTTATTATTTCCCTAGCGAATTGGAGTTAGGTTCACTTACATATGACTCACGAACTTAGACCGTCACCTGAAGTACCACTACAGGGCTTCATTACCCAAGATAGGGCCGCAGAATTAGACCATATGCAGTCTAAAGAAAGGTCCCATTCGATGAGAGAGTTGATACCAATATGGAGGAATAACCCCACACTTTATCTCGACTTACTCCGGACATATGCTACTACTGCGCCAACGTTACCAGCCTTCTGGGGTTCTCTCACTAATCCAGGCAGAATGGAGCAAATATTTACCCCCAGTTCATCGTTACCCGAGCAAACTATTGTCGACCTAATTAAGTCTGACACGTTTGCCATTTCCAGTGCAAAGGAACCCTTGCAACCTGCTTTGCGCAGGGCATTCAAGCTATATCTAGGTAGTCCCATTGGATATTTAAGAGACCCATCACCAAAGCATTCGCCAGATATTGAACAAATACGCACAGCTTTCATTCGTAGCTATCTTCCTCTTGCAAAGGCCTCGATTCGTATGATGAATGAAGCACAAAATGGAGATAAAACAGTGGTACAAAGAATGAGCGATTTCTTGTTATGGTACGAAGAGGAGTGCACGTTCTTCGATGAAGCAGTCCACCCCGAGATGGTAGCGTTTGCATGTGAGATCAATTCACTTTCTAAGGATCAGGCAATTTCTTTTAGCGCAGTGAGGCAAGCACTAGACATAATGAGATATTTTGTAAGATCACGAGAAGAGAAAAACGAACACTCAGGTATTCTCCAAAGGGCGCATGATCGGACCGCTTATCAGGTAAAAAATAGTCTACCAAAAATAGAACGGAGATTAAAAGTCACTAGGCCCGGTGTAGTAATGGGAAGACACGAAAATACAGAAATAACAAATACAATTGAGACTTTGGAGAAAGGTGTCGGAGCCGACTTCGCGAACAAAGGCATCGCCTTCGGTCCGAAACTTGCAATAAGAGACATAACTTTAAGCGGAACAGTCATAGTAATGTCGATGTACGTCCAGGCTCGGATCACGTCTGATGAGCTTCGTGCTGGTGAGTATAAAGATGGAGAATGCTTTATCATACCTATTCCTGGTGATGATCTCATGATTGTAGGGTGGGAGACTTCGGAGAGAAGAAATACCGTACTCAGAGCAATGAATGGATTATTACGAGAATTATTGCATAAAAATGGAAAAACTCAAGAAAATGTAGCGGGTCTCTCTTACCCTCAACTTGCGACCTGCCTAAACTTCCTCTTTGAGCGTTCCAACCCTGCTGAACAAACCGCTCGTATAGCTGCACTCAATCAGACCATCACCTCCTCGCCTCAGAGATTGCACAGTAGAGGGTATTCGATAGTATTTTCGGATGACAGACTTACGTCTATTGGACTTACAGGAATGGCCTTAAGACAGGCAGGGCAAGGATTCGCGGCTGTGATGCGCTTCTTTGACAGAGATATTCCTGTCACGATCGATGCACAGGGTAGATGCATATTCCCCGAAGGTTTTGATGACCCCAGATCACAAGCTAATGTGGAGCTTATCGTCAAGTCGCATATTGATGAAATCATGCGCACCGACGTTACCCGCGAGCAAACATCAGGCACCCCAGGGAATGTACGTCCAGCGTCAGCGGAATCAGAAGGAGAAACAGTCAGTCCCAGTGGTGCGCATTTTCGAGTCATGGAGCCTGGTAAACGCAGTCTCCAAATATACCATGGGAAAGATCCAACGCTGTATATAGATGCATCTCCAGAGCCAGTACAAAAGCAAGAAAGTGGAGGCGCGGACAGCCCACCTAATCCGAAAAGAAGAATGGGAAATGGGGAGGTAAACACACGAGTAATGGAATGGTTAAGAGTAGATTTAGAAATACTCAATACCCTCTTTCACGTTCTTCAGCAATGTGATGGAGATATGGCTAAAGCTATGGCAGATAACGCTTTGATGCGTGAGTCGAGCATATCCATCCGTGAGAAACTTGTTACACTTTATTCACGTATCGCCATGAAAAAATCTGGGCGAGAGCAGACTTTGGAGGGCAAGATTCCCAGAGCTACGCGATATATTAGACCGCTCACCAGAGAAGACCTGGGTAAGTATGTTGCATGGGACAGTGGTGTCGAGTCCATCGATCATGTAGCAGTAAACCGCCGTCTCGCATGTGACCTTTCCTATGTTCCCGAACACACCTCCAGAAATAGCCCTTCCGAGCCCATAGAGCTAGCAATAACCATGGCTCCTGAGGCCTATCGGAACATCCTTCCTAAAGGACAGACAACACCACCAAGCGGCAGAGTATTCTCAGCCCAGTAATCTCAATAATTCCCCTGGAGTCACTATAAGTAGATCGTCTGCAAAATTTTTTTGGATATCAGGACGCACAAGATGTTTTTTATCGAGGCTGACGAGGTGTGAACATTGTGTCATAAGTGCGCCCGCGATCACGTGTGCGTCGAGAGGATCGACGATAGAGCTATATTCGTCAGAATCACGTTCGAGAATATACTCGTGAATAACTACTTTGTGTTCCTGCAAGAAAACAAGGATAGCCTCATCTTGTTGTTTCTCAGTATACCTTCTGATTGCCTGCACGGTTTCATCAACCACATTCGCGGCAGTAAGTGTGTGTATCTGAGATTCCTGCGACATACGGCATAGTTTACGTGAACCACCCGTTGCAGAGAGAAATCCTGCCACAAGCACAGAAGCGTCGATGAAAATGCGATGCTTACGCTGAGGTTTGGTCATGGGCAAGGAACTCATCAATTTCAGCCGTTGTGTAGGTGCGATACGGTGCCTTCTTCTCAGTCGCCGACTCTACGATGATCCGTGTACCATCAGTATGTATTTTAAGCAAGCTACCCTTCGAAAGAGATAGCTTCTCTCGTATCTTAGAAGGGATAGTAATGAGCCCACGGTCAAGCGTTTTAATGTAGAAAGTTTGTAAATTCATATTTCGATTATATGTATATATTCGAATCTTGTCAAGCAGATGAGCTCTCAATCATTTCTCCTTTCCCTCAATCGACAACGAGTTGTC
>JAYRHC010000083.1:0-5302 GCA_041907525.1 Candidatus Woesebacteria bacterium | reverse complement strand
TACATAGACATAACTCAATCCATTTGTCCAATGACCGATCTTACTACAATCGTGAATGGTGAGTGATGACGCAGTGTATAAGAGGTGTGGGAAGCGATAGTACACTTTCAGACCACGTTCCTGTGGAACTATCTCTGCATAATTTCGGCCATGCTTAGATGCGTACACAATATACTTTTTTGTGTAACGGATATTCACATCTTCTTGACTTTGCATAAGCTGTTTTTCAAATGTGGCCAGAAGAGCTTGTGTGCGTGTCCACTCTGGCTTCACAAGGTCATCCAGTGTGTATACCTTGATCTCTTTAGACACATCACTCACGATTTTGTCTTTCGTGAAAGTTTGTATCGACTCTGAAGTGCGAAGGGGCTTGAGTGCATCGTATTCGATAATCCCATTGTCGTACATCCTCACTTCATAGAGGAAAAATGGGAGATCGCGGAAATTGATGGCGTTACGTTGATAGTTTGTAAACTCGGGAGAAATAAAGATGAGTCTTGTCTGTTCCCAATCGATGTCTTTCTTGTCATAGGTGACTCCAAGACGGCGATTCAACTCAAGTACAAACTCAGCTTTGTTGTGGAGAAGTGCAGATAGATATGCGAAACCCTGATCGATGACACTGAAATTTTTCTCCTTCTTATATTCGATAATCACAAATGACTTCTGCTTCTCATCAAAGGCGAGAGTGTCTATATAGAAAGTTTGTTCTTGGACTGCGACAGAGAATTCGGAGTTCGTAGCTCCACTAATGAATTTAACCCCAAACACCGTGTGCAGATTCTCCTCCGTAAGCTTCTGAATTTGAGATTCGAGATCAAAGTCAATTTCTTGTACAGATTGAAGCTTCTTACCATCCAGTTTGAATATCGACATATATATACGCCAATTGCGATAGGCAATTGTACTACTGCGCACGTGAATTTGAAAGTCACCATGCCCCTGCCCCATTGGTTGTTTTCAAGCAAATTCTGTACTCCCTCTCCCCTCCCAAGTAAATTTTTTGAGCTCCACGGTTTGACACCTGCGGAATCATGATTACAAAGGAGTGACTCGACTTACGTTCGCCATAAACTCCATCCGCCGACTGTGTCATTCCGTAGCCTTGTGCGAAGGATGAAGCAGAAACAAATAATCACGACTGTACAATCATGATCATCTGCGAAGGAGGACAAAACAAGCACCATGGTGAATAATGTTAATAATATACTATTGACCAAAAATTTACTTCAGTTGTATACATTTTGTTTAATATATACTATCTAACATAAAATTTACTAAGCATTAGTGATTAATTATGAAGCAGATGAAAATAAAATATCGTGATCGTGAGATGAAAGAACAAATTGTGGAGCAGGATGAGTATACTCAAAGCATTGCCCACGAAATGATAAAACAATATAAATACATATATCTTCACACTAGATCTGACAACTACATTTTGCTTAAAGAAAAGGTCTTCCTGCCTCATCCATGCGTTTTTAGGTTTATACATATTGTAAACGACTACCTTTCTCAAAAACCTGAATATGAAAGCGTGGTAGATGTGGGCACTGGTTCTGGAGTGATTATATGTGAAATAGCTAAAAAATATCCTAATAAAAAACTTATGTGTACGGATGTGTCGCGTGAGTCAGAACACATTAGCAAAGAAAATATTGCGAAGAATGCACAAAACATTGTATTTTACAAATCAAAACCAGAGGTCTGGATTCCAGCGCAGTGTAAGAAAATAGACGTGGTAGTTTCTAATCCGCCATATGTTGTGCAAAGTGAAATGCAGAAAAATGAATTTGCAAACGATTATCCAGATTATGTTTATCAGCCAAAAACAGCATTACTCACACATGATAAAAGTGGTTTGTCTCCCTATATGCACATCTTGCGTGATGGACTGGCGATTGGAGCGAAAACTTTCATATTTGAGTGTAACTCGTCGACTATAGATGAAGTGAAAAAAATGATTATCAAAAACTTTGGTTTAACTATCATCCAGTATCGAAAAGATTCACTTCTTAGTTTTCTTGTTGCAGAAAAGACTAAAACAAAATAAAGCTTTTGACATCTAGTTATCTATCCTAATCTTATGATTTTCTAAACGCATATTCCATTTTTCTAGGAATTTGTCTGAACAATGTTAATTCTTTTTCTACACCTTCCATTGTTATTCCAAAATGATACTGTAAAAATTCTGCTGTATCTGGTCTCTCAGCCACTACATCCCTCAGTAAAACGACACTACCCGTGGAACCTCCTAATGACTCGCACCCAATTTTTAAAACTTCTCTAGCATAATCAGCTGGGGCCATGCGTCGATCGACCCCCATTTCGTCCTTCTGTGGAACAAGGTAACATTCATCAATTTCTTTCCATGATGTGTCACCCGGAACAAGTATTCCTCTTTCGATATGATCAATGTAATTCCTGAAGTGGAGCATCATCTCTGCGGCATCCCTAAATTCTAATATAACTTTACCACCTGTAGCTGGTGGGAAATCGTCAAATGTCACTCGTCTATCATGCATAGCCTTAACATCATCGGTTTCCCATGTTTCAAACGTTCGATATCTTTGGCGAAAATAATCGTAGAATGCGATAGCTTCATCAGATATAAACTGTACTTCTGCAGGACCATGTTTTTCTGGGGCTGCAAAATCCCTTAGCACCAATACACCACCTGGTGCAAGGTTTTGAAATGCTTCTTGCAACGCAAGTTTCCAAGCTCTTCTACCGTCTGGTACATAGCTATACACTTCGTGTAATATTGCCGAAAAGACAAGACCATCTACAACTTGTCCATTAGTCCTGAATGGCATATTCAGTGCGCTCCCATGTATAAGTTCTGCTAAAACATTGTGATACTTAAGATATTGGATTGCGCTTGCTATGGCTTGCATCGACAAATCAAGTCCGATAATCCTTGTTTTTGATGCATCTGGATAAAGATGTCGTAGTGCCCTAAGCTCTAATCCACTTCCAACGCCAACAGAAACAACACATCCGGCATTAGGCGCATAATCTAAAAGTGGACCAACTTTCTCTACATGTTTGACAAGCTCTTCAGGATCTACTTCATTGATCGCTTCCAGATAACCTGAGGGAGCGCTATCTAGATGTTCTTGTGCAGGTTTAACGTCGAGAGAACCATGCGGTCTTACCAAATCTTTAACAGATGAAGTATGTGATATTTGTTCAAAACTTTCTGCTGGTGTCATGCGACTTCTTTAAAAGTAAATTTACGCAACTTGGTCACAGGTATAAAATATTTATTTTCTATGATGGTCTTTGGATCATCATGCGTCAGATTTTTTTGATCAAGTTCAAGTATGTTTGCAAGTTTCATCAAAGCTTCTACGTTTTTCCCCTCCAGCTCCACGTATGTCGGGATTTTGGGCCATGTATCAATATCAATTTGAATTTCCTGATAAGTGAATTTATGTCTTCTTTTTTGTTGATGTCGGAAGGGAATTAGCTTTAATTGGCTCAGAAATGCCTGTATTCCATCCCAATTGTCAACCTTCATCTCTATTTCAGTTGCGTAAGGGGAACTTATTTTAGGATGTTTTTTATATGTAAGAAAGATTTCATCGTTTATTTTTCTCACTCTTATAAATTTGCCCTCACCACTCCAGGTAAGTGCTTCATCGTAATATATAATTTCATCAATTGAACTTAAGCCACAGTCCTTAGCTCCGATTTCTGAAAGTTTTTGTTTTAGCCTTTTAGCGTCCACATCGAGATAGCGAACTTCTGTTTCCACAAATTTTGGTTCTGTTTGCATATAAGTACGAAAATATTCTGATTGTGATTTCGTATAAGTATAACGTTTCCAGGAGAGAGTCACAACCACTATTACTGGGGTTGTATTCGTAAAAAATCTTCGGGAGGGTTGTTAAAATCTCCTGGAAGGATAGCATGGAGAAAGACAGATGTTGGGTGACCCTGTACTGCAAAACCCACCTCAGATCCTGCACGAGTGCCACGAAGCGCTCTCCCAAGTGGAGAGTCGCATGAGATCACTTTATCGGGCGCAAGAGTCGCATCTTCAGGCCCAAGGATATGAAACTCATCTTGAGTACTTTCTCCAGCAAACGTTAATACCACTCTGTTTCCAATATCCACAACACCAGTCTCCGTTCTTGCCTCTATAAGTTGGGCATTTGTTGTCAGACGAGTAAGTCTAGCAACATCCCATGAGAGTATATTCCCTACTCTAACTGCTTCATCATAGGAATTGTTGTCATGCCAGTCACTACTCTGCCCCGCAGCTTCACCAGCATCTTTTCCTGCTTGATATAACAGTCTTTGTTTTTCTACTAATCTTTCTTCTAATGCCGAGAAAGTAGTATAAGTCATCAAATATCTTGTAGTTTGTGTTTCGTTAGGTCTTAACTTTTCTGTCATATTATTGTATGTTTTGGAATTATTATTTCTTCAGTTTACCAGTTAATATTCCATGAATTTCTAATAATTCTTGACGTGACGCGAGAACGTCTAAATCTCCAGGTAATTCGGATAGGTTTGGTATGTGAACTCCCTGCGCCGTATATCTCAGCATTCTAAGTCTTTGAGGTGTATTGGCATGATACCAATGTGGTTCAGGTTCATTTACAAGATGAGCTAAAGCACCAAATGGGTCTGTCGCCATGCCAATTGTCTCGCTAGGTTTATCAAAACCGAGCCTCAAAGCAGAATTATATACAACACCCCCCCTTATGGTTCTTGGTCCGTAAACTGCGGGTGCGCCCTTGTATTCTCCGAAAAAGCCATTGGTCAGATATTCGGGTTTATCCCCGTATCTTTTCACTGGATCGGTGAGAAGGACGAGTGCTGCTGGTGAGTCTGTATAGACTACTGCTCTTGTTGGTAGTTCTCGTATAAAATGCCGCACATTGCGAATCACGCTCCTATACAGCCTATAGAGTTGGTCTGTATTAACCGTAGCATCTTTCTCAATCACGATTTGAAATCCTTCACGTACCAAAAAGTCTAAAATATCTCCCCTTGTGTGGTACATCTCAGGACGAATTAACACCATAGCTACTCCCCGCTTCACAATTTGCTCAATAACAGTTCGATTATTATCGTCTACGTCATCTAAACTCCGGGGCGGAACTTCACCAGGTGTCATGTCGTAACTCTCGGGAGGAAGCACAGAATTTAGGTATTGCATACCATACTTAATGCTTAACTCTCGATCATTCTTTACTCGAGTATGGGGTATTCCGTACCTTGAGAGTGCTTGAGAATTTGCATACGCCAAATTAATCAGAGAAGGGGGTATAGTTTCTTTTGCCATATG
>JAYRHC010000082.1:0-3276 GCA_041907525.1 Candidatus Woesebacteria bacterium | reverse complement strand
TTACAGCGAGTATAGCACGTGCCTATACCACTCGATATACTTTTTTGCAGAATGCTCCCACGAGCTGTCGTAGCGCAAGGCGTTTGCGACCACTCTATGCCACAAGTCCTTCTGAAGGAAAAATGTTGATGCTTCGACGATCGCTCCATAGAGTGCCCATGGGGTGCGACTCGCGAATGAGAACCCTGTTCCGCGCATTGTCCGCGGATTAAAATCAGCAATAACGTCATTGAGCCCCCCAGTACGCCGTATAATCGGCACGCTGCCATACCGCATGGCCTCCAACGCGACGATCCCTCCGGGTTCGAAGGAGCTTGCGATAAGCATTGCGTCGGTTCCTGCGAAAATCTTACGCGGTAATGTGAAATCTGATATCAACCGTAGACCGAGTTGTTTATGAAATTGCTTCTTGAGTCGGGCAAGCTGCTGACAATAGTGGTCGTCTCCCCGCCCGACGATAACGATCTGGATCTGAGGGCGCTCACGCAACAGATTCGGAAGCACCTCAAGGACAATATCCCAGCCCTTCTGTGGAGCGACACGACCAACTGAACCAATGAGAAATGCCTTCTCGTCTGTGGGTAATCCAAAAACTTCTTGTAAATCGGCTTTATTCTTATTTCTTGCAGAAATAAATGTATTCACATCGAAATTGCGCGTGATATGTTCATCGGTCATCGGATTAAATTCGGTAAAATCTAGACCATTGGTGATGCCGCTTAGTTTCTCTTTGTGCTTCTCGAGATATGCATCAAGCCCTTCACCAAACTCGGGCGTCAGAATTTCCCGTGCATGTGTCGGACTCACCGTGTTTACTCCATCTGCGAGGACAATTCCGCGAAGTAGTGCATTTTGTTTCTGCAATTTCGGGTCAAGAAGACCAAAGAGTCGCTTCTTCCCGTCATCTTGAAATTTATCAAGGTTATA
Source organism: Candidatus Woesebacteria bacterium (assembly GCA_041907525.1). Classification (GTDB taxonomy): domain Bacteria; phylum Patescibacteriota; class Microgenomatia; order UBA1406; family GWC2-37-13; genus JAGOLU01. The sequence continues at coordinate 2,349 of JAYRHC010000082.1, read as the reverse complement.
GCGAAAATCATAGTTACCCTGATAGGCAAGGTTATGAATCGTAAAGATAAGTTTCACATCCTTCAGCATTTCCTTGTAGCGAGGATCACGTTTGGCATAGTCAATCAGATACCCGGTATGCCAGTCGTGACAGTGGATGATGTCAGGAAACCACGCCTCATCGGGGTTGCTCTCCTTGCAGTACAGCAGCCATTCAAGGGTAGCTTTCGATAGGAGGGAAAAGCGTATATGGTCATCCTTATAGCCAAATACATTAGCCCGAAGCTCGTAATATTCGCGATTTTCGAGAAAATGCAGGGTCACCCCGCTTTCATTCGTAAGGCTTACAACGTTACAAATAATCGATGATCTTGTGTCTGCGGCTCGTATCGACTGTAATGCCACTGGCGGATTGTCCGTATCCTCCTTCGGTACCCGTAGCCAATGCACATCGAGATGGAGTTTGGCTCCTTCGGGCAATGTCATCTCGCCATATTTCGGTGTGAAGATGTGGACATCCATTCCGTATTTCTGTAGGGACTTCGGGAGAAAGTACATAACCTGACTCAAACCACCCACCTTTGAGTAGGGTGCCACCTCGGCGGCGACATGAAGAATTTTCATGCGATCATGGTATCAAATGATGTATCTCCTTGTCAAATCAAAGTAAAGTCTAGATTGAGGTACTCTTGTTCAATAGTGATTTAGAGCTTTATGTGGTGCCGATTACTACCTTGTATACTGATTTGGACTACTGTAAAGCTGCATTTGTGAAATATACAGAGGTTTACAAGGTTACAAGGTTCATAAGGTTTAAGGTTGTCATTCTGGAGTTCGTAATGTCACCCTGACACCTACTTCTTACTCATTGTATGTGTTACACGTTACATGTCTCGCCTTTCGTGTTGTCTGTTAGAATTTCCTCATGCAAACCGTTGTCGACATTCTGAAAAAATTTAATCCCACCGAAGACAAGTATATTTCTCGGGAGTTTCAGACATTTGGAATGTACCTTACCGAAAAGCTTGAAGATCCCAAACGCAAAGGGCTCTATATGAAACTTGCCAAGACTCTCCCCCGCCCGGCTCTTGAGCGGGCACTCAAATTCGTCGTCGATAGCAAAGCGCGTAACAAAGCTGCACTCTTCATGTGGAAACTGAAGGATATGGGAATCACGGGGCAACACAAGCGAATGGCGTCCTCCAGAGGCGGATGAGCCTTTGGCTCAAATGGCTAATGGCGAATTGGATTTTGACTTTGGAAATTATTTCCCTCTTGACACGGTTTGTATCGTTGTCCATAATGGATGCATATGAAAATCACCATTTATACGATATCTGACTGCTATTTTTCCAAACAAGAGAAGGAATACTTACAATCGCACAACCTTCCATTCGAAGAACGGAATCTCGAAGAAAATCGGGAGTATCTTACTGAGATGCTCACCATCTCGAATAACTTCGCAGGCACACCCGTGACCAAGATTGAGAAAGACGACGGGCAGATCGTGGTACTGAAAGGATTTACGAAAGACGAGTTTGATAAGACCTTTCATTTCGTTGCAGCTCCTGGAATGGAGGATGCCATGTCCCAGATCACAGGTACGCCAACCGCTCCTACTCCGGTCACGACAAACCCTGTAGTTCCCCCTGCACCCGCCTATGTACCGAAGTCAGACCCAACAACACCAGTGGGCACACCCCCGAAAGTAGATCTTGGGTCTATCGCAGCCCAGATTGAGCAGCTCAAGAAATTGCAAGAGTCCCTCGCGGCTCAGGCGCAGAAGCCAGCTCCAATAGCACCACCTGTTGTTCCTTCGACACCATCGTATCAGACTCCACCTGTTCAGCCAGTTGCAGTAGCACCCCCTGCCCCACCTGTTGTAGTTGCAGCACCTGTCCAAACGCCTACCCCACCTGCAGCAGCACCGACGGCAGCGCCAGCGAACGTGGACGATTCTCTTGCTGCTATTCTCGCCGAGCTGCAGACGAAGATTAATTCGTCTCAGCCCAGTGGGACACCAAGCGCCCCTCCGACCACGAACTAAAATTGCGTCCACTGCGGCATTTCTTCCTGATATAATCTGGTACTTAAACGGGTATTGTCATGTCTCAAGGAAATCGACTGAAAAGGTGTGCTTAGTATGCCTCTATAGCTTAATCGGACAGAGCAGGAGCTTGCGGAGCTTCAGATCCCTGTTCAACTCAGGGTAGAGGCACATTAGAGTCATTTTCCGAAGTTATGAGGATTAACGACTCTTATGTCCTCCGATAAACCGCTCTGTGAGCCGTCTTCGAATGAAGTGAAAAGGCGAACAGAAAGGTAAGGAGGGCATTGTTGGTCGTTTTCCGAAGTTATGAGGATTAACGA
>JAYRHC010000081.1:0-2115 GCA_041907525.1 Candidatus Woesebacteria bacterium | reverse complement strand
GATATGCACTGGCCTGAGAGGCATTTCTCCGATTACACACAGGAAGAGCTTACCGATTTGCTCCAAAGAGCTGGTTTTACCGTAATTTCTGTCGAAAAAGTCCCGCGGGAAAACGGTAACGCATTCCTTCACTTCTTCTCCCACACCTCCACCTCTCCATTCTCAAAAAGCACAGTAGCATAGGGCTTCAGACGTTTGATGAGGTTTATATAGCTTGGGTGTCCCTTATACAGATAGAAATAGCGAACAGGGAGTTTGGAAATGTTCACCGTGTTGAGATTCTTGAGCTCTTTCGTACGTTTTGTGTGTTCGATGCCCATCAGGTCCAGTTGCTGTACATTACCGATGTACATCTGTTTATCCCCCAGCGCAGCCACGAGTGCAGTGTCATTGATCTTCCACAGCTGTCTCACGGGTGTTGTATCCTGGATCGGGATAAATGGCAATATAAACACAACTCCATCCTCTTGTTTGCTGAGGAATGAAAGAGCGTCGAGCTCCAGATCAGAAACGTATACGGGGCGCTGAAATAACTTGGGTGGTATGAATCTGGAGACGACGGGAAGATTTCTCCCATATTCTGCGATTGGGTTTAGTGCCCCGAGGAATGTAATGCACAGCACTATACCAACGAAGAAGTGTACTTTTCGCGTTCGCAGCATACAGAGTTTATAGACATAAAGCGAGACGGCGATCTGGAGTAAAAACTGGGCGTATGCCATGAACTGGGTCGTATTAAACCAGTCCCCTCCCTTCTGTGTGAACATAACTGGAAATACCGTCGCGATGATGACACTGCCGAACAACGCGGAATATACGGGTGAGACTTTCTCTCTAATAAAGAATAATCCAAGACCTAATAACCTTGTCCCATAGGCGAAAACCAGATATAAAGTAAGTGTCGTTTGCTCGATCAGCATGAGCATCGGCCAAAAGATAAGGGATTTCGTATAGAGGAGATAGCGAAGCCGCGCGAGACGCACGATCGGAAGCAACTCAGGATCCTCGATCATCGGATGAATCGTCTTGAAAGGTTCGAGGGTGAACACCCCGCCCTTCCCCATGGTACTCAATGGGTTATAAAACACCATGATCGCACAAAGACTAACGAATCCTATTCCCGCCAACAAGGTAATAAGCTGTCTGAGTCGGACTTTTCTCTCAGCGGCTTCACTCATGAAGTAGATGCCGACGAATGTACCGCCGATCACCCCTCCATAGAACTTGCTCCCCCATAGGAGAAACATTACAAGAAGCAATATGGACGTCCGTTTTCTACCCTGTACCCCGCGTATGAGCGTAAGAATAAGCAACTGAAAGAGTACGAGCGAAAGAGCGAGTGTGGGATTGATCATATACTCCGCCGGTTGGTTGCTAAACCATCCGATATCATTCCAGAAAGACCCCGTATTCTTGAGACTGAGAAGATAGGAAAGCCCACTGGCGAAATAGGAGAAAAACAGAAAAATAGGGATCGCGCGGTGGTCGTTCGTCAGCTTCTTTGCAAGCTGAATCGTGAATGCTGTATACGTAGCGAACCAAATGATCGGGAGCACGACATAGTATCCGAAATTGACCGATATCCCCAGCCTCGTGACAGTTCCCAATATTGCGCTATAGAGAAAATGATAGCTCTGCAAGAACCCACCTGCGTAGATGGGCATCCTGAACGGAAAGGTGTCGAAAGCGACCTGTGCCAACGACATGTGCCACAGGTCATCTCGTGCGCGATATATATCTGCGAAGTAAATGCCGCACTTCCCCGCGACACATTCATGATGCCACCCATACGGGATCACTGGCATCATGAGAAATACGAACCCTATGAGGATGATAACAAGAGAGATAAGCGCAGGTTTATGAATTGATCTCGAATATATTTTCATGAACAGCGAGTCGTTGCTATTTTCGATATTTTAGTATTTGGATTTTGAGCTTTATTTGACATTTGTGCTTTGTCATTTGAATATTTTCGACTGATTTTTTATCCCTTCACGTACACTGGTCTCACCAGTTTAATACCCAAGTCGGCGATCTTGTATCCGAAGTTTAACACAAACCCCATAAATAGGATAAATACGGTCAAATTCGCTGGATCATTGAGGACTTTCGAGG
>JAYRHC010000080.1:0-6237 GCA_041907525.1 Candidatus Woesebacteria bacterium | reverse complement strand
GATTCGCTATAAAAAACAGATAAAAACCATAAGCATCATCGTACTATGCAACATCTTTCTGTACGGATTACTTATCGCCCCTCAGCTTATTGCCAGTTATGAGAACCGATCTATGTCTTTCGGTCGTATCGAAACGGTTTCGATACTCCAAGAGCCTGATCCTTTCAACTATTTTAAGCAATCCGTGGTTAATAACGTCCGCGGTCTTCTCTTCTTCGCCCCTGACACTACCTATCTTGGGCTGAACGCTCGGTATGTGCCTCTTGGAGTTCCCCTCATATCTCATATCTTGATGCCGCTTTTCCTGCTTGGGCTAATGGGTACACTGATCCGCAAGAATCATCATCTATGGTATGGTCTCACGTTCGTATGTGTCGTGTTTCCGGTGCAGCTCTTAAGCAGGGGTACTCCCGACGCCGCTCGGGGTGTACACGCGGTCGGTCTGTATTATTTTCTGATCGCTCTGGGGGGTTGGTATCTTTGGTCAATCATGAAAAAAATGCACATGTTTCGTTCTCGAAGATCTCTCCTTGTCCTTTCTGCCTTGTTTATATCAACAATGTGTTATGTCATCTTCTCGGATATTACTCAATATTTTTCGTGGATAACCAGTGCGCAGGCACTCGGAGCGCGTGAACCAGCGATTTCAGCACAGGAATATGGTGCGTGGAAAAACGATCTCACTTCTTCGGTACGTTTGGGCGGAAGAGGATTTAGTGTGGAAGAATGGAAGGCGCGCGTGTTACTTCGTGAACACAAAGTAATTGTTGAACCCTAACTCAAAATATCGGTGATACAAAGAGATTGGATTTTCTCCATGATCAGATAGCAGGGCGAGAATATCCTCGCGACTGAAATAATTTTTGTGTTCAGCGATCTCACGCGCTGACACAATATGTAATCTAAAGGCGAGAAACTCAAGAATAGGTTTGGCTTTGTGGGTCGGCGTAGTGAACAGTGCCTTGCCCCCTGGCTTCAAAATTCTAACCACCTCACTCAACATGCCTTTTGGATCATCGATATGCTCCAAGAACGCAAAACCAGTGACAACGTCTATGGTGTTTGACTCAATGGTACGAATATCGGCACTTTCTTTGGTGAATAATTTCACTGTGGAGTCATGTACGTATGTTTCAAGTACTTCGGGCGCTATGAGAGGGTCAAAACCCCAATATTGGTGTATTTTCACACCTCTTGCTTTCATGAAGTGGAAGAGTCGGATCTGTGGTCCGCATCCAAGGTCTACACATATGCCGACCTCTTTGGGCATATCTGCCTCAGCGACGTGAAATCTGAGGTATCGAAACAGCGGCTCAAGCAAGGCTTCGTGGAGATGGATCATAAGTGGAGGGCAACGGGCGCAGTGAAAAAGTTATAACGTATTATCTGGGCTATTGCGAGTGCTCCATCGAACCAATGAATCTTCTTCCCTTCTTTATACGTGCGTCCCCAGTATTGGATACCCACTTCATAGATACGGATCTCAGGGATTTTAGCGATCCGAGCAGTGATTTCTGGCTCGAACCCGAATCTCCTCGACGATAGTGCAGGCGCGATCTGTCGGATGAGGTCTCCACGAAATACCTTGTACCCTGTCTCCATATCCGAAAGATTCAGATTAGAACATATGTTGGAAAGAAGGGTAAGAAACCTATTCCCGACGGTGTGCCAGAAATACAGAATTCTCTTCGCACTGCTCCCCATGAATCTCGAGCCATACACTACGTCCGCATCGTGCTCAACAAATGGTGTGAGAAGCAATGGATAATCGTTAGGGTCGTATTCCAGATCCCCATCTTGGATGATGACGATATCACCCGTAGATGCAGAGATACCTCTTTTAATCGTTTGGGTTTTTCCGATGTTCTTATCGTTTGTTTCATATCTGATCAAGCCCATATCTGCTCGACTACTTGCGCCTTCTCGGCGTTTCATATAGTTCTCGATGATCGTTTTTGTCTTGTCTGTGGAGCAATCGTCAATGACCACAATCTCTTTTTCGAAACCGTAACATTCCGCTTCTGATACTTTGTGCAATATCTCCCCGATCGTGCCTTCTTCGTTATATACGGGGATAATAATGGATACGGTACGTATCTGAGAAGTGGTCATCCGATTTTCTAAGTTACAGTACTTACGCGTCATTGCGAGGAGCGGAGCGACGCGGCAATCTAATTCTTGAAATTGATGAGGTTGCTTCGCTACATTGCATTTCGCTCGCAATGACGACCTAAAGTCCTGTTTCATGCGTAAAATCTGTAAGTTATAGGAATTGAAAGATCCGCTTGATAATCCCCAGTGCCCCCTGCTTCCACGGCACTCGGTGCGACAGTCCACTCGTACCCTCGAAATCCTTTAGATGATCGAGGTACCAGTGATAATTGTCGATAAGCGCTTGTTTGTTCGAGAATTTTGGTTTAAAGCCTAACATTTTTTCTGCTTTCTCGATAGAAACGAAGGAGTCCTCAGCGGCTGTTTCATAGACCCATCGGTAGAGCGGTGATATCTTCAGGGCTTCCATGAGCCTCAAGACCTGAATGATTATCTTTGCAGGTGTACCGATAACGTGTTTCCCGAATCCTGCTTCCGTAAGTACAGCTTGATAGTCCTCACCCATCGTGGTGAATTCCTTCGCTCCGATGTTGAATGTGTCATTGACTGTTTCTTTGGGTAAGGTTAGACACGAGCTTATCGCATCACAGAGGTCTGCTACATGAAGAAGCTGGTATCTATTCTTTCCATTCCCGATCATGGGGAAACTGCACCCATCTTTCGCCCAGTCGTAGAGAAGTGCAAACACGCCGAGCCTCTCGGGGCCGACGAATGACTTGGGCCGAATGATCGGTATACAGAGTCCCTGGGTACGGTACCGGATACATACTTCTTCTGCTTCCACCTTCGCCTTTCCGTATGGCCCGACTCCAATAAGCTTGTCCCCTTCGTACAGCGGATGATGATCGGGGATGCCGTACACGGCAGTCGAAGATATGAACACTACTCTATCCATATGCAGTGTGTGGGCGACGTCGAGTACATTGCGAGTGCCCTCTACATCTGTTGAGAAAATGTCTTCCTCTGTATACAAAGGGAGCGCCGCTGCAGTATGAACCACCATATCTGAGCCCTGCATTGCCTTTATCAGATCCTCTTTTTTCCGAATATCGCCTATGATCGCCGTGATTTTGTCTTTACAATCTGCATAATCGAAAGGAGCCACATCATACGAAACGACCTGATGATCATGCGAAAGGAGGTGACGTATGAGATTAATGCCGAGAAATCCCGAACCACCAGTGATGAATATTTTCATAGATATAAACCTAAATGTCTGACTCCCTTATTGCCCAGGTTACCCCTTCACCCTCCTTCGTCGGGAGCTTCCCCCAGGAAGCATGTCATCCTTCCCTTGGGAAGGTGTCCCCCACCACTCGAGGTGGGGGGCGGAAGGGGTAGCTATTCCCGCCAGTGGCGCCGCGCCCCTGCCTGCCAGCGCCTGAGAGCGCAGCGATGGCGGGCGCGGTAGCATCTTTTTATAATAGATTCCATCGCCCACGACTTCGTCGGGACTCCAGAATGACAAACTAGTGTTCTGACGACTGTCTACTGGCAACTAAATCCCTGACCGCCCCGCCTCATCGGCGGACATGCTGAATACCTGATTGCCTGACTTCCTGAATGCCTTGTCGCCTATTTCTCCCTTCCGCATATCTCCTCATACGTTTTGCCATCATGGCTCCCCTTAATACACGCTTTACAGTCTGAATACCACGAACATCCCTTACCCGCTATTTGTGCATTCACGCAGCCTGTGTAGTCACCGGAGTGTTTCTTACAATCGTAGTTCGTTGTTGATTGGGGGACAATACTTTGACTTTGCTGTGGTGTCGTGCCTGTATTCGCGTTCTTACTTATCACAGAGCTCTGGTATCCGACGAAAGCCAAGAAGGCTACGCAGATAGTGACGATAATGATACTCGAGACTTTATCCTCGATTCTTTCTGTAGATCGGGGCGGTTTCGTGATTGTTGCGACTCGCGGTGCAACGATTGGAGCGGGTTGAGAATGAACTTTTTCTTTCGGTTTAGCTCGTGATCTGGTAGTTTTTCTCAGGGGTTTTTCGGTTATTTCAGTGTTTTCCATATCTGCTTATACTATCATAGACATGAGGTACTTTCATCCACATTCCTATTCACTTGTAGTAGAAAATCCTTCGATTTGTGTCATACTGAGCCTGTCGAAGTATGATATGTCATGGGTTCGACGAGCTCACCATGATGCCGCGCAAGTGATTACTCATCACAATAAGGTATGGACGTACACATTCACCCCTCCTGGAAACAATTACTCAACGATGAGTTTGCACAGGAATACTTCGTGAAACTTGCCGCATTCGTGAAAAACGAATACCTGACGCAGACAGTGTATCCTCCGCCGAAGTGGTTATTCCGAGCGTTTGATGAGTGCCCTCTCGACGCGCTGAAAGTAGTGATACTCGGTCAGGACCCCTATCATACACCGGGCGTCGCGAATGGGCTATCATTCTCTGCGAATGAGAATAACCCCATCCCCCCATCTCTTCTGAATATATATAAAGAAATTCGTACCGAATTCGACACTCCGATTCCAAAATCTCCTGACCTTACGCGGTGGGCAAAGCAAGGAGTCTTACTCTTGAATGCGACATTAACCGTGCAGAAAAGCAAGCCCGCCTCACATCAGGGTAAAGGATGGGAGCAGTTTACCGATGCCGTGATCAAGCACATTAGCGAGTCTAAGGAACACGTCGTCTTTATGCTCTGGGGGAATTTCGCGAAGAAAAAGGAAGTGCTTGTCGACTGGACGAAGCATCTAGTACTCAAGTCCGCCCATCCCTCCCCTTTCTCTGCCAATAATGGTTTCTTCGGCAATAATCACTTCAGGCTGTGTAACGAGTATCTAACCGAGCACAATCTGTCTCCCATCGAGTGGTAATTATGGGAGCACAATGTTTTGAGGTTTGCCTGCAATAAACGCTTTGACATTTTCAAGAATCATCGATGATTGGCGGACTTTTGCCTCCTCAGTGTTGAACCCGATATGAGGTGAAATGACTACATTTTCTAGGGTGAAAAGCGGGCTTCGTATGTCCATAGGTTCTTGAGACAGCACATCTAAACCCGCAGCAAATATTTTGTGGCTTTGGAGTTTACTAAACAACTCATCTTCGTCCAAAATCGCACCACGACCGGCGTTCACTATCACCACTCCACTTTTCATCAATTCAAATTCATGTTTTCCGATCAGCCCACGCGTGTGGTCATTGAGTGAGGCATTAATTGATATAAAGTCGCTTTCAATAAGTAATGTTTTGAACTCACTCAATGTCGACTTACTGTCGATGTGGAGCACTTTCATGCCAAATCCTTTCTGGGCGATTTCACATACTCGTCTGCCGATTCGCCCATAACCCACAATCCCGAGTGTCTTTCCTGCAAGTTCTACCCCTCTGTATCGGGCTGGATCCCTTTTCCCTTGGCGCAGCTCTTTCCCCACCATGTATGCTTTTCTGGCAGCTTGAAGCAGGAGTGAAATTGTGTGCTCCGCGACGGCCTCCGTACCATACCCAGGCACGTTCGAGACAATGATATTGCGATCACGGGCACTCCGAATGTCGATCCAATCTGTGCCCGTCGTTGCCGCAGCGATACATTTTAACTGGTTACTTGAACATATGAGTTTTGCAGATAGATCGAGCCAGGCGGCAATAATTATATCGGCATCCACAATACGTTTTATTCCTTCATCTTCCGTAGGAATGTCGTTATATACAACTACTTCGCCGTACTGACGTAATACTTCGACATGTTCTGGGAGCATGTCCACCGCATCAATAATGACAATTTTCATAGATGTATAGTGATTTATTATGTATATTGCCCTCCAAATCTTCCCGTTCGCCTTAGCATATCCCCGCTGCGGCTTACGGAGCGATTATCGGAGGGCACACATTCCGTATTTTCTCATTTCATTCGAAAACGGAATGTAGTGTGCCGTGGGAGGGGGTCCCCCGATAAGTTTATTACTTATCGGGACTAGTCCCGACTTTAGTCGGGGGAACCCTCTTCGTTTATATGTGCCGATGGAGAGATTCGAACTCTCACGTTCTTGCGAACACGAGTTTTTGAGACTCGCTTGTCTACCGTTCCAACACATCGGCTTAACACAATAACACATTTCACGCCACCACGGCTCTCGGAT
>JAYRHC010000079.1:0-13582 GCA_041907525.1 Candidatus Woesebacteria bacterium | reverse complement strand
GAAGTTGAGGTAGACGATCTCTTCACGAGGATGGGTTTCTAATAGCTTCTCGATCGTTTCATACATGAGATATGTCTTACCTACCCGTCTAAAACCGGTTATTACCGTAGCATTATGAATATTTGGATTATTAGAAGTCGCTAAATGTGAATCACGTGCCACGACACGGGGCAGCTCTCGATCTCTCCATTCTAATAAAAGTGTCCTTAATAATGTATTCATAAGACAAGAATACCACATTTTCGTCCTGTCTGCAAGACGCTTTCGCTTATTTGATTATTTTCGGTCTCCTCAATGGAGCTTGTTCATCATACTTGAGCTCAATTCCTCAATTTTGTTGGCGTATTCTGCCTACAGCCCCCGAAATGCTTCGACGGTCTTCGTCCTCGCTTGGGCACTACTGGCGTCCTTTGAAACCTTTCCCACGATGGCCTGCTCGAATGCCTCTTTCAGAGTCGAGGCGATATTGAGCTCGGACACCGCGGGCGTATATTCGAATGTCACCACGAGCTGATACGCTTGGCTGCTGAGTTTGATCTTCGATGTTGCACCAGCAGGAAGCTCAAGCACCTTCTTCGTCTTCAGAATAATAGGCTTGTTCTTATAGAGCACGAGGGCAGAGGTCGCGGGGGTATCGGTCGGGGAGTAGCTAAAGGCTACAAGCTGTGGGTCTTTCGGGAACGATGCGATGTTCGTAGAGCCCTTCACCAGTGCTTCTTCCCACGCTTTCTGTATCGCAGCACGATATTTATCCTGGTCTATAGGTTTCAGGGGAAGAGCGCCATCGTATGATTGTTGTACGATGATCCCAGGCTGCAGAGGTACCGTGTTCGCGATCTGCTTCGGGGAAAATAATGTGCGCACCAGCGTGACGCCCCCTACGATTGCGAAAAGGATAATGATCGACCCCACCCCATACGGAGCATAGCGGAGAAATAAGATATCACTTCTGCTGTCGGAAGAGACTGAAGTATCTGCCATGTCGAAAGCATATCATGCATACACGCAAGAAAGCAAGAAGGAGTCTTATCCAACGCATAACTGGACTTGACACAGAATAGCGGTCGAGGATATAAGCACTTATCATCCGCCATCGCCATTCTCTATCAGGGGTGATACCCCGACGTCAACGCCGTCATCCCGACCCCCCGTGACGGGGATGGAGGGATCCCTCGACTTCGCTCGGGATGACAGTCATGTGTTGCTCAAGTATCTTGTACCAGATTCCAGTCCGATTTTTCGATAAGATAATACTGAACAAGACTATCCTTATTATTCCACAACCTTATACTCCACATCTTTCACATTCATCAGGCTCATAGCGTCGAAGTATGCCTTCGGATCGAAGACCATAAGAACGCTGGGACGGGCATGGTCAAGATCACCTCTGACCCTCTCCTGCACGATGCCACCGTGTGCTACGATATTACCTTTGATCTTGAGGGGGACATCTGGTCCATCGTCTGGATTCGTACCCGTATTGAATTTCTCTGATGCGATAAGTACTGCGTTTACGATGCTCACAGTATGTGAAAGCGTAATATTTTTCGCAATAATCACTACGGAATGTTTCCCATCATAATTGATATTCCCTTCAAACGTTACATCTGCGAGATTCCCTTCCGGATTAGTGATGATGATCACCGTGGCTGAGTTACCGCTAGACTCGACACTGAGTCCAGGGTCAATAACGATGCTGGTAAGCGAGATGTCTCCCGTACTGCCCAAATATATCGCACCCCTATTCAACAACGTGGCATACGAAGGAAGTTCGCTATATGGCTTCGCAGCAAGCAAAGCCTTTATATAGTCTTGTAATGCCTGAGCGGAAGCGACTCCCGAGGCATAGTCAGGGATTGATGGACCATGCTGCGAGTTCATACCCGCAGGGAGGGTATTGATGTTGCCCATCGCGACACCACCCACCTCCTGATCAGGTATCACATCTACCATAGTCGCATGACCAGGATCTAATACATCTCCCACTGTATATGGTATTCCCGGTGCATCCTTCGCGAAAAATCTGTCTGTGATAAACGGTATGTTGTTCGTAAGCGGAGGGATGCCCAATGGGTGTATGAGGTCTGCTCCGACAAGCTTGATCCATCCCGACTCGCCAAGGTATGGGATCTTCAGGTCATATACCTGCGGTGGTGGAATAGGTATGCTCGGGGAAACACTCGTATACCAGGAAGCCATGTTTGAAACACCAGTCATGGTGGCTGTCTCGGAAGTGAGTGAGCACCCTTCGGGGAGGTATATGCCACATGTGTATCCGTCGGTCATCAAAGGAGTGATGTGGGGATCGGGAAGAACGCCACACGTCGTACTCGCGCAGCCTGGTCCAGTCGATACCGACGAGCTTTGTAGACCTTCTATGCTTACTGAGCCCATTGGAAGACTATTTCCAGAGAGAAGACCCGGTGACTCCCTGTCGATCCAGCTTCCATCTCCCGGTCCTGTTCTTTGGATGAAGACTCCGGAGATAAGAATTGAGGGGGGCAGAGGGGGAGGTGCGGGGGTAATGGTCGGAGTGGGGGTGATCGTAGGAGTCGGCGAGACTGTAGAGGTGGGGGTATGTGATGGGGTCATAGTAGGAGTGCGCGTAGGGGTGTATGTGGCAGTAGGGATCGGGATATTTGTAGGGGTCGGGGTGTTGGTAGGAGTCAGGGTCGATGTGGGCGTCCGTGTAGGGGTATATGAGGGAGTAAGCGTCGGGGTATGGGATGGGGTGGACGAGGGTGCAGATGTCGGAGTACGCGTGGGAGTGAGGGACTGAGTCGCGGTAGGAGTGGGTGTGCGCGTCGGAGTCATGGTAGTGCTGGGGGTGGGAGAGGGGACATATATGGTGAAATACGCGCCGTCCGCGGGCATTGAGAAGTCTTGTTCTGCAAGGTAACATCTCAATGTCGGGGATGGAGTAGGAGCTACAGGCGTTATGAGAGGAAAATAGTTACATATACGACCTCCACCTGCATTCTGCAACACTGCACAGGGAGACTGACCGCAATAGGTAGCAGAGTCAAGTCCATACACGGTACATACGCTAAGACTTGCGGGATACTTTAAGTGATGAGTCGCGACATAATTTCCAGGATTGGTAAATGTAAAAGAACAGGAACGGTATTCTGGAGGATTTGTGATAAATGGACAGGTGAATACTTCACTCCAGGAGTTATTAGTAATACGATAAAATGATAGCCATATCTCATTCGCGTCCCCTTCTACCTGACCGGTCCACGTCATGGTGGTGCCAACAGGGGCTGATGTGATGCCAGTGTTGGTACCATCAGACAAGACCCCATTTTGGGAGTATGGATTATCAGGATTGAGAGATCCATAAGGACAATACACTGCCTCAACTTTAGAAATGGACGCAAACGCCATCCATAGGAAAACAAAGCTGAAAAATATACTTTTTACAATTATTGTTTTCATTTTTGTACCGTAAGTGACAACGTCGATCCTGTGTTGGTATCCGTGATCATATACACATCGGGCTTCGTAAATCTCTGTCCTGTCATTCCGTTTACGAGCACGTCAACTGTTTTTCCGTCAATCGAAAGGGTATGTTTCACAGTGTCCGTATTCTCAAATGTGACGATGTCTTGCGTCGTCATGGTGGCTTCAGATAGACCGAACCCCGCTTTCCCGACCTCTATCTTCAGAATCCCGGAGTAAGCGGGAGTTATTTGTGATCGTGGGGGTATCGGTCCATGAGTTATGGTGGGGGAGGGTACAGGAGCTTGAGTCTGATTCCTATTGCCACTCGGGATAAATGTAGTGTATAGGTAGTGATATTCGAGATACAAGACCACGATCGTCAGCACGACGACTATGGCGAAAAGAACATAATACTTTTTATGGAAGAAGGGGTGCATCGCTAGGGCTCATTGTAGTGAATATCATTTCGGATTACAATAATCGAGAATAAGCACGATCTCTCCGCGATAACTCGTGGTCGGGGAAGGCTGGAATACGATCTCTTCGAATCGCTTCGTGAGCTCGCGACACAGGACGACTGTACACTCTGGGTGTTTCTCATAGAGAAGCGTGAGTGTATCCTGTACTCGCTCAGGAGACTCAAATGCTACGAAGACCAGCTTCGTTTTCCCCAGAGACTCCTGCATGGCGCGTAGGGTATCGAAAAGTTTCACTTTTTCTTTGTCTTTTTTTGGAAGGAATCCGAGGAATTGATATTGGTCGAATTTCACTCCCGATGCGACGAGTGCGGTGTGTACTGCAGAGGGTCCTGGGATCACCGTGAGGGGGATGTGGTGCTTCTGGGCAGTGTGAACGAGTAGGTATCCGGGATCAGAGATGATGGGCATGCCTGCATCAGACACGAGTGCCACATGAAGCCCCTCCTCAAGCCACCCGATAATGTCAGGGAGCTTCTCAAACTCCACTTCTTTGTAATACGAAACAATCCTTTGTGAAATTACTTCCTTCCTTGGGGAAGGTGTCCCCCCCCACAAGTGGGGGGGGGCGGAAGGGGTTCCAGAAATTGAGAATTGAACATTGATCATTATCTCTCTCGCTCTTTTCAAAAGCGTTTGTACCGTTCTCGTATCCTCCGCAAGGATAATATCAGCACTCAGCAGAGTCCTCGCTACACGAATAGAAAGATCATCAAGATTACCTATTGGTGTTCCGATGAGGTATAGCATATGTCTAAAATTTAACGTTATACGTTGCCGACTTGCCCCTCCTATCACTATTTCTCCAGATGGGAGGGGTGGGTGTGCCGATGATGGAGAGCATATGGGTATAACATTCTCAATGTGACTTCATGTCATGGATTCGACAGGCTCCCTCCAGAGGCGGGCAGGCACCATGACACAGTTATAGTACGGTTTCAGAATGTGATGTCTATTATTATTGTAAAAATCCAA
Source organism: Candidatus Woesebacteria bacterium (assembly GCA_041907525.1). Classification (GTDB taxonomy): domain Bacteria; phylum Patescibacteriota; class Microgenomatia; order UBA1406; family GWC2-37-13; genus JAGOLU01. The sequence goes on along the minus strand of JAYRHC010000079.1, from coordinate 8,687 downwards.
AGAGGTACATCGGAATTGTGCGGGCAGGCGGATAGAGAATGTCGTCTGCGACGATAAAGCCATTCTCTGAGTGTTCGATTTGGGTTCTCTTTTTGTTTTTTCCTCCAATCTCTAACAATGATCCTCCTACTTCAAAATCGCCCGTCTTCGAATAGCTTACGATATGCCCTGCATTTTGGAGGGTACTTATGACAAATGTTTCTCTCACCAGACCAGTGTTTTCTGGCTTCGAGATCGCATCGTTTATCGCATAGAGAAGGTTCGTATTATCGAGATATATTTTCTCCGCGTTTCTCACCAGCGCGTGACCGAGCTTGTCAATGAGGAGAAAACGGAGTAATCCAGTGTCTCGAAGCATCTGGATATACCCTGCGATGGTGGTGTGATCTTTCCCCAGGGAGTGAGCGAGTCTATTCGTGTTTACGCTACCTGGTGCTGAGGTAGCGAAAAAGTATGCCATTTTTTTAAGACTATCGATATTATCTGTCTTTAACGAATAATATACACCCATATCTTCGAAGATTATCTTATCAAGGATCTGGATCAGGCTTTGCTGAAAGGACTTGAGATCGGCGATCTCTAAATATGTGGGGTAATATCCTCGTTGCAGATATTCTTTCAGGTATCCAAGGAGACGAGGCGTGTTCATGAGTTCTTTACTCAAATTCCCTGATTCTTGGAGAACTTGTTCGACGGTAATGAGAGGGAACTGGCTCTTCGTCTCTATCTCGAGATATTCTCTGAATGAAAATCCGAACATAGTCTGGAGATGTACTCGACGAGAAAGGTCGTATTGCCCTTTCATGAGCTCGAGACTGGAGCTTCCTGAGAATATGATTTTCAGCTGGGGATAGCTGTCGATAATGTTTTTCAGCTCTTGATTCCAATTCTTGTATTTATGTATCTCGTCGATACACAATAATGATCCGTTATATTCTTTTACGAACTGATCAGCCATGCCAAGCAGGGTGTGCTCACTGAAATAAAGGTGATCTGCGGAGACATAGAGACCTTTGTTCGATCCCGTATAGTGTCTGCGGAGATACTCGAGGAGGAATGTGGTCTTGCCGACACCGCGCGAGCCTATGACGCCGACGGCCTGCTGAGGCATCGAGAAGTCGTTATAGAACCGCCTCATGTAGGAGGGGGTTTTTTGAGCTAATAGGCGATTATAGGTCTCGAGGAGGATTTGCATAGTTTGAGTGTACTCAAATAATAATGCACAATTATTCGAGTAGACTCCAATTATAGCACAATTGTAGGCGTGTCAAATGGTTTTCTTCGCAATAGGATACCATTCCTGGGGAATGGACTTCCTTCCTTGGGGAAGGTGTCCCCCCCCCACTTGTGGGGGGGGGCGGAAGGGGTTTCAGAAATTGAAAATTGATCATTGATCATTATCTCTCTCGCTCTTTTCAACAGCGTTTGTACCGACCTCGTATCCTCCGCGAGGATAATATCGGCTTCAAGCAGTGTCCGCGCTGCACGAATAGAAAGATCATCCAGATTACCTATTGGTGTTCCGTTGAGGTATAGCATATGTCTAAAATTAAACGTTATACGTTGCCGACTTGCCCCTCCTATCACTATTTCTCCAGATGGGAGGGGTGGGTGTGCCGATGATGGAGAGGATAGTTTGAGTATACTCTACTTCTATCAATTACAGTACTTACGCGTCATTGCGAGGAACGGAGCGACGCGGCAATCTAATTCATGATTTTTGTGGGATTGCTTCGCTACATTGCATTTCGCTCGCAATGACAATCTATAGTCCTGTTTCACGCGTAAGATCTGTCAATTAGTTATGAGAGTAAACGCAAATAGGTGAAGCCGGTAAACCGTTTGCAACGTAGTATTACAAGATCTGAGCAATACCAGTCAAGAAAATCATCTTCTGTCATACATACCTTTACCCCCCTCTCGTCTTGTGAGCCCTTCGCATGGATCACCATGAAAACGTTTGAGTAAGTATGTTTGAAACTCCACAAGTACCCCCCCCACATCCAGAATTACTGTTTGAGCAAGATCTGATTCCCGAGTTGGCACGACTGTCCCATCGTCATGTACTACATTTATAAGCCCCCCTCCTTTTACCTCAATTTTTGGCTTCCATCCCTGTTCTGCGATATAGTCAGCATCTGTTGCTTTACGTATTTGCATAGTCATACTAAATAGTCACAGAGTTAATAAACATCATAATCGAGTATAGGCACACAAAGATTATGTGGAAATTGTACAACATATTCCACTCTAGAGGCCTTTCTCTTTTTCGTCCTGATCTGGCCGATATTGTAGTCTCCACGCATGCAGCAATTCAAGAGGACCGAGTGTGTATTCGTTATACTTATCGTCGGGTGTGCGTCTTGCAAGATAAGCGACAGTTCCACGTACCGCCAATCGTATTCTGTCGGGTCTAGAAGGCTTATGCGAATGTTTTTCGGACGCTGCAGGATGAGTTGACCCACCCTCATGTTCCCGATTGATAGCATTTCTATCTCTATACCTTGCGATAAGTTCTCGCCAAAGGAGTAGCGCGTTGTAAGCGAGTGGTGGACTGCCAGAGTTTAGACATGCTACTATCACAGCCATATTTGCAGGTGCCTCGCGGAATATGCCCTGTGCATGAATGAACTCTTCCATAAGTGTATTGCTACTATTCCTGTCGCCCGCTCCTACGATGATTTCGCCTGTGGGGACGAAATATTGTGGATTGTACGGTGGCAATAAGTGGTCCTTAATCCTGGGAAATTCGATTGCTCTGCCAAGATTATGATGAGCGAATGTTGCCACGGCACGGTGAATATCTTCTAGCGTAATCTCCGCACTAGAATTGATCAATGCAGGATGGAGCTCCTTTAATTGGTCTAGCTTAGTAGACACCCACTCCTCATCCTGATCTCCGTGACTTGCTATGTATGGTGTGGGCACGAGTCGCATCCTCCGCTCTAGAATCTTCGCACTCGGTATGAGCCCGATCAGCCTCCTGGATAATGCCACCACCCCCACAGTCGCTACCGCCCCAGCCCATTCTAACGGAGTATTTTCATTCAGACGGCGTATTGCATCAGGAGCGGAAGTAATAGCGCTCGCCGCGCAAGCGATAATAACTATTCCACGTAATTCAAACGGAGTCAGATTCGCGAAGCGAATACGAGCGTCATGGAAGGTCTCAAGTGCGGGGTTGCGACCAAGCATCTCCTCTCTTATGCCCAACTCAAAATCTTCAGGAAGTCTGTATTCGTGATGTGGATATGTGGACTCGTATCTCATGTGCGTAGCGCTAATGAGTCAGCGGATAGTGTCCGCAATTATCTCCCGCCACTTTTGTATATAAAATGCTTCCCCATAGCTCTTCTCCTATATGCATCCATATTATATGGCGGTCTTCCAGGATGCCGAATACCTGCCACTGGAGCAAATCGGTGTTGCCTATTATACGATGCAGGACTCGGATGTACCTTTTGGGCTCCCCCGCTATTCTTTCCATCTCCTTGACATATGGTGAATTCTACTTGATTTTTATTTAAAATAGTCATTCCTGTTCCACCCTCTATCTTTAATTGAGGCACACTCGTGTTGATTCCGGTATAGCACATATTCTCTCCTTGCAGTGGACATACGCCCACTACCTTCAGATCGCCTGTTTCTTCTCCTTTATTCCTTGCAAGTAATGCGAGATAGTCAGGAGGTTCCCCAAAAAGAAAATTCCCCACACTCTGTAAGATACCCCTGAAGCCCCCTGTTCTCGTTGGCAGCCTACTCGCGAGGGTATTTGCCCGGTCTAATAATGCTTTATAAGGATCACCATCACCTTGATTCACTGACTTACAGCCCCACATGCGCGGATCATCGCCCACAATGGAAGTAAGCGCCATCTCTTTCTCTGGATCTACCTGTTCGAGAGTCCACGCTGAATGTGCATCATTCCCTCCTCTGGAATCATCTGCTATCGCAGCAGGAGTCGCCTCTACGGGGTGAGGTATTTTGTTTTGTAGCGTATCACCTGATCCCGGTAGTGTGCCACCGTCTGGCATATTACCCCCAGCGCAAAACACCGCTCCCTGCCACTTGTTATCCCAAGCATCCTCTCCGTCATTACATCTAATATTTGAGGTATCGCCCCTGCAGACTGCGATCTGATTTCCATTCATATACACAGATATCTCATTATTATTAAAACATCCACGGGCTTGTCCGGGATTGAATACTGTTTTATCACATGGTGTACCTACATATTCCCCAGCGGATACACAAGTCAGGGACTTGTTTAGGATCGAGGGTTGTGGTGTGAATGTAGGAGGGAGTGCGGTAGGGTCATTTATTGCGCGTGTTGGTCCTGAGGTGAAGATGGGCGATGCCTCAATGTCTCCTGTCACGAGTGTAGGTGCGCCAGGAGCTCCAGAAGAATCCGCACCTAACCCTTTAGCTCTCGACCCCTTATCTGAATTGTGCCCCAAGGATGCAACTAAACATAATAATAATCCCGACGCAGCGAAAAAACCCGCAAGAGTCACATACACAGGTTTGTTAGAGGGTCGATAAGGTTCCTTTTCATCCCATCGGCCACCTAGGCTTATTGAAGAAGATGCTGCTTGAGTATCATGTAGCTGTGATGGACTATCCGTATTATGTCCTCGTGCATTATTATGTGTGGCGTCGACTATAACACCGTTATTCAAGTCAATAGAAACAGATGGGGATTCTCGAGAATTAATTGTCATAGTAAAAACATAAACAATATATGCAAAGTGTGATGTAAGGGTATTATATACCCTATAGTACTCATATTCAATACAATGCGAACCGATGTGTATCCGCACGGTCTATTACGCTGATGAATATGGTATTGCAAAAGATACTACTGATGGTATACTTTCTCCAGATGCTCAGAACATTCATGCGCTTATAGCATATCGGAGTCGCTCCATACACACTTCTCCGGATCAGCTACCAAGCAATACTCAATATTGTTGGTATGTGATATCCGCCTTGACAACGTGTCGCTAACTGATAATATCAGTACTTGTCAGTGGTTTTCGCACGTTCATATATGCACACGGATTCCGCCGGGCGAACGAATATGTTTGCCCTGATCGAGCCTATTTCACGTATCGGAGGGCCCATAGTTCAGTTGGCAGAACACTTCATTTGCAATGAAGAGCTCACCGGTTCGATCCCGGTTGGGTCCACACTAGAAAATGTTTCCGAAGAATGAGGAAATACATTTTCTTGTGTCCCCCAGCCATCGCTCTGTGAGGCGCAGCGGGAATATGCTAAGCCGAACAGGAAGATGCGGGGGACGGCCATGCTAAGGCTCAAGCCCGAGACGAGGAGGGCTAAAGAGATTGAATGAAGTGAAAAGGCGAACAGGAAGATGCGGGGGACAGCCATGCTAAGGCTCAAGCCCGAGACGAGGAGGGCAAATACAAAGCTATGAGATTGCTTCGTCGTTCGAGAACTCCTCGCAATGACGCGAGAGAAATGATAGTTTCCAGTTTCTAGTTTTCATACAGCTATTTGAAAATTGAAAATTGAAAATTTATCGAGGATCGTCCGCCACCCTTCGACAAGTTCCGATTGCATTGAGAATGCTCGACGAAGTCGGCACTCAGGGTGACAAAGCGGGCATGTACTTTAACAAATAGTCGAAAGTATTCCAAGAAATAGAAAAAACAAATGGTCTTTTTGGTGGATAGCAACAAGCGTTGCATTTCACAATTGATACAAGTTCGTATATGTAAGTGATAGGAGAATTTATGCCATTGGAGGATGCCTTGGCAGTTTGTGCCGAAGAAGGACGTGTGTACAAGCACGATATCACCGGTAAGCTCTTCAACAAGCGTTTTACCCGGTGGTTTCCGAATGGGGTAACCCCACCATGCGAAAGTATGGTGATCCCCCTCCATTTATGCATTTCATGCGGGAAGTGTAGTTACTCTTGGTTTGTGTCACGCGCACAACTCTGAGTGATTACCCCAGTATGAAGAGTATAAATGGGGGGGGAAGGATACCCGGTGAACTGAAACATCTCAGTAATCGGAGGAAAATAAATCATATGAGATTCCGTTAGTAGCGGCGAGCGAAAGCGGAACAGTCTAAACCCCCACCCACTGAACGATCGAGTAGATACCACATGCTAACAGAATTCGCAATTCTAATTAGATGGTCTATTTATTCGACCTTTGAGTGGGTGGGGGTGTTGCAGGGCTCGCGATATTTGATGCGTTTTTGGATAGGAGAACAGTCTGGAACGTCTGGTCATAGAGGGTGAAAACCCCGTATCCGAAATTCAAAAACCCGATAGCGAGTACCTAAGTACCACGAGGCACGGCAAACCTTGTGGGAATCTGGGTCGGTCACGATCCAAGACTAAACACACAAGCTGACCGATAGTGAACTAGTACCGTGAGGGAAAGGCGAAAAGAACCCCGATAAGGGGAGTGAAATAGACACTGAAACCAATGGCTAACAAACAGACAGAGCCCGCTCAATCTATTCGTTAAATCTTTTGACGAATGAGCTGAGCGGGTGATGTCGTGCCTATTGAAGAATGAGTCAGCGAGTTATCACATTTTCTTGTCTAACCCCCTCCTTCTCACAGGTTTTCGGATTCTTGCATTTATACAATATCTTTAAATTGTATAGAGTAACAAGCGTCCCCAAACGTGGTGGAAGGTGGGGGGTAGGCACAGGGAAACCGAGTCCAAATAGGGCGTATATGAGAGTGTGTGATAGACCCGAAACTTGGTGAGCTAACCATGAGCAGGGTGAATCCCGCCGAAAGGCGGGAGGAGGCCCGTACCCGTCTGGGGTGAAATCCGGTGGGATGACTTGTGGTTAGGGGCAATATGCCAATCGAACCAAGAAATAGCTGGTTCTCCTCGAGATATATTTAGGTATAGCCTAGTACAGTACCCACAGGGGTAGAGCTACTGGATGGTTGCCGGTGCCGCAAGGTATTGTCGATCAACCAAACTCCTAATACTGTGGCGATTATGTGCTGGAGTCAGTCCTGTCGGTATAAGCTGACATGGGCGAGAGGGAAACATCCCAGACTCCCGTCTAAGGTTCCTAAATGTCTGTTCAGTGGGAAAGGCCGTTGTGTTTCCAACACAGCAGGAAGGTTGGCTCAGAAGCAGCCATCCTTTAAAGAGTGCGTAACAGCTCACCTGAATAATGGAAACACTGCGCCGAAAATGAACGGAGCTCAAACAGACTACCGAAGACGGAGACGTTTGTCCAAAGGACAAGCAAGTTATAAAGTTATAAGGTTGAAGGTTCGTAAAGTCATGTGGTTATCAATTTGTTAGCTGCTGACTTTATTAACTTTCGACTTTTCATCAGCCTCTGGCTGAGACTTTCGACTTGCTTGTCCTGAGGACAAGCGTGGTAGAGGAGCGTCGATAGTGCGACGAAGCCGAAGCGTAAGCGACGGTGGAGCGCTATCGAGTGAGAATGCTGACATAAGTAGTGTATCTGCCTGTGAGATTCAGGCATGCCGAAAGCTCAAGGTTTCCGCAGCAATGTCAATCATCTGCGGGTTAGTCGGATCTAAGCCTCTCATCAGATCGGTGAGAGTGCGATGTACAAACGGTTAATATTCCGTTACTATGTGTATTTCGTTACGACGTTGCGTTTGACGAAGTAGGCTCAAGAGAGCGATCTATATGGTCGTCCAAGCGATTAGCCCCCACCCTCAAGAATTTTTATGGAATTGATATAACTACAAGGACTTTCCACTTTCCGTAGATATCAGTTTTTATAAAAGTTTCGGAGGGTGGGGACGAGTTGCGAGTGTAAGGCGCTACCGCAAGGTAGAGCCAATTCTCTCCATGTCTGCTTCCGGGAAAAGAACGCGTACGAAGAAATACATGTATCCGTACCGATAACCGACACAGGTGAGCTGGTCGAGTAGACCAAGGTATACGGTTAAAAGTGGTTTAAGGAACTCGGCAAAAAAGTTGATCGTAAGTTATACGAGATGATCTTCCCCACCCTCAAAGTGTTTTATGTGTAAAATGTCACAATGTACTAAGTGTACGTTTTACAAAACAAAGTAAACAATTCTTTTTATGTTGGGTATAGTGCTGACTTGAAGCAGAGATTTATCGAACATAATACCTCAAAATCTGGCTATACAGCGAAGTATAAGCCGTGGATATTATTGTATTATGAGTCCTATATGGATAAATCTCTTGCTCTTAAAAGAGAGCAGAATCTAAAAAAGTTTAAGTCAGCTTACTATAATCTCATCAAAAGAATTGTGAGCAATCATAAAGCATTATGAGGGTGGGGACGCAGCGAACGTTTTTCAAACGACTGTTTATCTAAAACACAGGTTCCTGCTAAGCAGCATATGCGCTGTATAGGAGCTGAGGCCTGTCCGGTACTGGTAAGTCAACCACCGTGGCTGAAGTAGCTAAGCAATTATCTACCAGGTCGTGGTGTAAGCTCCAGTGAACGACAGCTCTAACCCTGAGAGTTCTAAGGTAGCGTAGCCCCTTGCCGGGTAAGTTCCGGCCCGCATGAAAGGCTTAACGATTTGAAAACTGTCTTGAACCACTGTCCGACGAACTTGAAATGGCTGTGAAGATGCGGCCTACTTGCATCCGGACAAAAAGACCCCAGAAGCTTTACTGAAACTTGGTATTGGTGGAAAAGCGGTGACTGTCTAGCGTAGGAGGGAG
>JAYRHC010000078.1:0-2817 GCA_041907525.1 Candidatus Woesebacteria bacterium | reverse complement strand
TTTCAATTCTGAAGAAGTCCGAAGACGTTCACTCAAATTCTATCGCAAAGACGGCATAGTCATCCATCCGCCAATCGAAATGCAACAGAACAAACAGTCGACAGTCGACAGTCGACAGACCGCTAACTATTATCTCACTGTTTCTCGACTCGCACCGACGAAACATATTGATCTTCTCATCGAAGCAGCGAACAAAGGAAAATTCCATCTGAAGGTGGTCGGCTCTGGCAATCAAGAGAGCTACCTGAAAAGAATTGCTGGACCGACGGTGGAGTTTATGGGTTCGGTGAATGATCAGAAACTACAGGATCTTTACCGTAATGCGAAAGCATTCCTCTACGCATCCGTGAACGAAGATTTCGGCATAGTGCCTGTCGAATCGATGGCACAGAGTACGCCGGTAATCGCATACGCATCAGGGGGTGTGCTTGAGTCGGTAGCCGATGGAAAAACAGGATATCTATACCACGACCTTACTCCTGAAGCGGTGATCGGTGCTGTACGCAAAATGGAGTCAATAACACCAGTAGTATATCGTGAGCTGCAGAAACAAGCATATATGTTCGCCCAAACGTGCGAAAAGGATATTTTTATCCAGAAAATACGAACGTATATTCATGAAACTAATTCAGATGAGTAGGCATATTTAGTAAAGACGATTAATTGTTTTTTTCTTTTCTATGAAGTACCGCAGTATTGTAATAATGCTAGCTCTTGTTTCCCTCCTTTCCGTCAGACCAGTTCTCGCAGAAGAGGCTGATGCGCCGACTAATATACCTGTCGGAGATTATGTACAAGAAGCGACTCCTTCTAAGCCAGGGGTCAATGGAAAGAGATTCATTCCTCCAGGGATTGATGCTATCAGGCAGGGTGTACAGGTTACTGGAACGCGACTGCGTACAATGCCGCCTTTTCGAGATCTGAAGACTACCGCGGGTATGATGCGGAAAGAGAACGCCTCCGAGCGAGCAACGCTTCGGAAGGAACAAAATAGTGCAACAACTCAGCTCATGGAAGAATATCGAAAAGAGTCTGCCACTCTGAACGAGGCATATCGCCAAGAACTCAAAGGCGCGGTCCAAGCAGGTAAGACAAAAGAGGAGATAGATAAAATCCGAAAAGCTTATCTCGAGAAGAGAAAAGCGCTCCAAAAGCGAATGATTGAGGATCGGAAGAATCTTACTACGACGAACTTACAAGATCGTAAGAACCTGGCTACGGAGAATAAAGCTGAGCGTAAGAATTTCTTCGAATCGGTAAAGGATTGGTGGAAATCACTCACGAATCCCAAGCTGACGCCGTCCCAACAGTAAAATCTATTCATACCGTATCGCCTCGATGGGTGAGAGCTGAGAGGCACGGCGCGCAGGAAACACGCCGAAGACAATACCTATGACAGAGGAGACTCCGAGGGCCAGGAATACTGATTCAAAACTGATGTACGCAGGGAAGAAACGCTGTACACCTTCGACGATCCCTGCCGCAAGAAGGAGCCCCAATAGTCCTCCAAACACAGACAATATGATAGCTTCAATCAGAAAATGAGCGAGGATATCGCTTTGACGTGCGCCAAGGGCTCGGCGCACTCCTACTTCTTTCGTACGCTCACTTACGGTTACGTACATAATATTCATAATGCCGATGCCACCAACCACGAGAGAGATCGCCGCGATGCCGACAAGAACGATATTGAGTACGCCGAAAATGTCAGTGACCGCTTTCTGAATTTCTGCCAACTCCACGATAGAGAAATCATCCTCCTTGTATCTTCTCAAGAGTGTTTGGCTTATTTCTTTCTTTGCAGTATCAGTAGACACACTGGGATCAGCGACTAATATGATGGACAAGAACTTTTTATCTGGGTTGAATATGTACCCCGTTTTGTATGGAAGGTAGATGAACGAGTCGAAATCAGGCCCGCCGAATCCTCCCCCTCCTTTCTTCTCAAGTACCCCTACGACACGAAATGATTGTTTATCAGTCTTCACTATTTTCCCGATAGCATTCTGAGGTTCATCGAAGAGCTTCTCCGCGATCACACCTCCGAGCACCACGACTTTTTTCCGCTTGTCGCTATCTTCGCGTGTGAAGATGCTTCCTGCGATAGGCGCCAGATTGCGTGCGTCGAATATCTCGTATCCGGCGATATATAAACTCCCGGACTCTGTTCTCCCATTACCGCTCACATCAATGCTCTTGCTGAGCGCAGGTATTACATATTTGAGATCCCGTATGCGCTTGAGGCTTGCTATATCTCTTTCGTCAAATCGAATAGCCCCCACCGCAGAAGCACCTCCCGTGAACCTTCCATTGGAGATTACTTTCCCTGGGAAAAGAATCAACTGGTTCGAGCCTAAGCTCTCAAACTGTTCATTGATCGATTTTTTCAGACCCAGTCCGAATGCCACGATCAGAACGACAGAAAGGACACCGATAAGGATTCCAAGGGAAGTAAGAAGTGTTCGGATCTTATTCCTCGTAAAATCAGTAACTGCGGACTTTATCACGAACAATAAATATGTGTTCATAGATGTACTAGTCAATGATCTTGCCATCTCTCATATGGATCTGTCTGTGAGCTTGATCCGCGATCTCTCGCTCATGCGTCACGAGAACGATGGTTATCTTATCCTCACGATTGAGCTGGGCAAAGAGTTTCATAATTTCGCTTCCCGTTTGGGTGTCAAGATTACCCGTCGGCTCATCCGCGAGCACGAAGTCGGGGTTCATGACGAGCGATCGCGCGATCGCTACACGCTGCTGTTGTCCCCCAGAGATTTTGTTCGGGTACGACTTTATCTTCTCCTTCATTCCGAA
>JAYRHC010000077.1:0-5594 GCA_041907525.1 Candidatus Woesebacteria bacterium | reverse complement strand
GATGCATCAGGGCTCAAGGCAAACTGCACGTTACACTCACCCACAATCTTAAGGCTTCGTGCTATTTGAATAGCTTTTGATCGAAGCATGTGGTATTCCTCATTGGTAAGTGTTTGGCTTGGTGCTATGACGACTGACTCTCCCGTATGGATCCCGATGGGATCCATATTTTCCATATTACATACGGCGATACAATTATCGTATGCATCACGAACAATCTCATATTCCACTTCTTTATAGTGATGGAGATATTGCTCGATCAGTATCTGTGGAGATACGGCAAGTGCTTGTGTTGCCCGCTGCTCAAACTCCTGAGCATTTCGTACTACGCCTGAGTTCAGTCCTCCCAGGGAATACGCAGCGCGGATCATAATCGGGTAACCTATGGAGGAGGCTGCCTTTTGGGCATCGGCCATACTCGTGACCGCAATACTTTTCGGAGTCGGGATATGAAGATTTCGTAGATGCTTGGCGAACAGGTCCCTGTCTTCTGAAAGGATGATCGCTTCTATGGGTGTCCCGAGTATCTGTACATCATATTTTTGTAATAGTTTCGATTTATATAATTCTACTCCACAGTTTAGGGCTGTTTGTCCACCGAAGGAGAGGAGAATCGCATCGGGCTTTTCTTTCTGGATCACTTTCTCCACGAAGTACGGGGTGACCGGGAGAAAATATACGGTGTCGGCGAATAACTCCGATGTCTGGATGGTGGCAATATTGGGATTGTGGAGCACTGTCGCGATACCTTCTTCTTTCAGGGCTTTTATCGCTTGGGTACCGGAATAGTCAAACTCTCCCGCCTCACCGATTTTGAGCGCACCCGAGCCGAGAATAAGGACTTTATTGATATGTTTCATATGCCTATAAGCGTCATTGCGAGGAATGAAATTTGGTATGAAGCCCCGCATTGCGGGATCCACGTTACTGTATTCCGACATAGTCGGAAACAGTATCGGGACAATCTCATTAACATTTGAGATTGCCGCGTCGTCGTCCCGTCAATAATAGGACTCCTCCTCGCAATGACTAAACACTTCGGACGACCTAACAAACTTTATGAACTTTATAACCTTATGAACCTTACTAACTTTTCTCCTTTACTCTTGTTATAAACTCATCAAATATCCACTCCGTATCAGTGGGACCTGGACATGCCTCAGGATGAAACTGCACTGACATAAAGGGTAACTTCTCATGGATAATACCTTCATTCGTCCCATCATTTGCATTCGTGAACCATGTACGAAATCCCTTCGGTATCTTGCCTACCGCGAACCCATGATTTTGTGTTGTTAGGTAACACCTTTTGGTACCATCCAGGGTGCATGGTTGGTTCTGTCCTCGATGTCCGAACTTCAGCTTGTAGGTATCCCCACCTGCTGCGAGCGCTACTATCTGATTCCCTAGACATATACCAAAGGTTGGAATTTTATTGGATAGGGCAGTCCGAACGGTCTGTATGGTTTTTTGAACTGTTTTGGGGTCGCCAGGCCCATTTGAGATAAGCAGCCCATCAAAGGGAATTTTCTCTCCAAATGGGTCGAAATCATACGGCACCGTGATAAGCGTCACGTCACGTTTCAGCAGCAATCGTTGAATATTGCGTTTTACTCCACAATCTATGAGAAGTATTCGTTTTTTACCCGAACCCTCCGTGTACATTTTTTTGGTCGATACCTGTGCGACCAAGTTGTCTGCATTCGGATCGTGCATGGGAAGTCTTTTTGTGCCGAATGTTATGGTCGCAAGCATCGCGCCTTTTTCGCGGATTTTCTGAGTGATACCCCGAGTGTCTTGGATTTGGATCGCGGGGACAGTTTCTTTGATAAGCCAATCGGCAAGTGGAGTATTGTTCGACCAGTGTGACGGGGAATCGTTATATGCGGAGACAACAATAGCTTTTGTATGAATCCTACCTGACTCCCAGGTGTCTTGCGGTTGGACACCGTAGTTACCGATGAGAGGGTAGGTGAAGATAAGGACCTGCCCTTCGTATGATGGATCCGTGAGACTCTCCGTATATCCTGTCATTCCCGTCGTAAACGCTGCCTCTCCTGCCACATTCACTTCCGCTCCGAATGAAACACCCTCAAATTTTGTGCCATCAGATAGCGTGAGAAACCCTTTGATTGTTTGCATAAATATTACGTTTTCGGATTGAGTACGAGAGTCAGCAGTGCCATGCGGACATATACTCCGTTTTTTACTTGTTCTCCAAGATACAGGGAGCGTTCATCATGGTCGACCGCGGTCTCGATCTCACCTGCGCGGGGAAGGGGATGCATGAAATATGTATTCTTCATCGCTTTTTCGTGAATGAGTTTTTCTGTCAGAACAAAAGAGAGTTTCACTTTTTCATATTCCTCTCTACTTTTGAATCGTTCTTTCTGGACTCTCGTCCAATACCAGATATGACAGTCCTTGGGAATGTCTTTTTGTGAATTGATTTCGACTATCTTCAGCCCGTGATCTTCCGAGTACGCCTTCACCTCAGTGGGCATTCTCAGAGTCTTCGGCGAAAGCAGATATACAGTAACACCTTTGAAAAGAGACAGTCCCTTCATGAGCGAATGCACTGTCCTTCCGTTGAGAAGATCGCCGACCAGTAGGATTTTGAGATCGTTGAGCGTCTTATGTTTTCTCCATATCGTATATAGATCAAGAAACGCTTGAGTAGGGTGTTCTCCCGTGCCGTCTCCCGCATTGATGAGTGGCACTACGGTAGCTCCTGCTGCTTTTTTCGCAGTTCCTGCGATAGGGTGACGCATGATAATAACATCGCTATATGCTTCAAAAACCTTGGTGCTGTCTTCTATGGTTTCGCCTTTCACGGCAGATGATGTTTGGGTGGGATTTTGGTATTCGATTGTCTGACCTCCCAACCTCTTTATCGCAGCTGCGAAAGAGCTAAAGGTACGAGACGACGGTTCATAGAACATGAGTGTGGCAAGTTTGCCACGCAGATAATCAGGTGTCTTTCCCGATTCATTGAGTTTGCGGATCGAGTCTGTTCGTTTGAAAAGTAGGAGAAGATCGGAAGATGTGTATTGTGCGAGGGACAGTACGTCATTAGAGAAGAAAGGGTTGGGCTGTATGACCATATCTGTGAAATGACTCGTGGAAGAGTAGCAGGGAAAAATGGTGATGTCAATCGAACTCTCTCACCGAACACAGCATGGGGCATATATAGAAAAGAACTGAATAGACCTGTGTCTCTAAGACATGTTATTACCATATTGTCTACCCTGCTGCCTGGCGACTCGAGATTGTCGCTCCGCTATCTTTCTATCTAAAGCAGGACGGTCTAAAGCTGTATATGAAACTGTCGCCAGATTACTCCACTCAATATTGTCTCCCACATCTGTTACAGAGGCTGTCTGGGGGAGATCTACCTTATTGACGTAATATTCCGGTTTTGTATACTTGATGTCTCGAAGGTTTTCATACGCTGATGGTTTAAATAGTCGTGACTCAAAATTCTCCGCACCAGCCTGGGCAATGTAGAGTCCTCTTTTCTCTGCGTTTTTAGGTGAAGGTACCCCTATCATGACATGCCCAGGTACGTCACCCTGGATGCTCTCCATAGTTACCGCGACAGGAATGCCTCTGTCCGCGTAAGCTCTCGCCTCTGACTCGGTGATCATTAGCCACCCAAGACTACGGGCTTCACCAGACCTAAACCATCTCGCATAGTCATTGGCACGCATTTCTTTCTGCACTCTACGAATGCTCCCATCTTGTTGGGGTTCGTCGACTTCTCGCCAGTGAGTAGGTACTACCTCAGGATGGTACGGGAACATCTGACGCATAATATCTGCTAGGAATATGTTACAGAATGTGCGTGTCTGCCCATCTTTTTCAGTTGGTTGATATCTTAGGTTTTCTGTGTCGGCAACATTAAGATGTTGAACTGCCGCGACGAGTGCATTGGGACTACGATTCGTCTCAGACACAAATATTAGATCAAGGGGAGAAAGATCGTTGTAATTATCATCACCCGCTCTGATCCGTCCGTCCTCCGTATGTTCCACATCCGCGAACTTGCCTGGGCTTCGCTGTTCATAAGGCAGGTCCTTTGCAGATAAGCTGTGCACATAAGCAATTTTTTTATCTGGGGCCTGCGTGCCACTTACCTCTGACAGAGGGTCAACGTGCTTGTCCTGATCCGTTACACTAGCTGCAATTTCAACATTGTTTGGTTTTAGGTGCAGAGTATATTGTGTAGATGCATATGAGGGGTCTTCTTTTCCTGTGCCCATATGAAATACCAGCTCTGTAGTTACAGTCACTTTGTAGCCAGGGAAGGCTTTCTCTAATTCTTTATTAACTTGAAACTTCTGATCCGCCCCCGCTACACCTGGGGAGATTTGGTAGATAGTATATCCACCCGTGAAAGCTTTCGCGCCCTCTAGCCCTGGGACACGTTCGTCATCTGGGATGTAAGTAGGATAGATGTGTGGATTGTGTGTAGGTCGTGGACCAATAGGAATTAAAATTTTTATAGGTGCTCTTGCATTGAAAGCGTCTTGGGCACTAATAAAATTATGTGCAGCCCAGCAAGCGCCAGATCCTTCGCCTAATGGTGTTTGAATATAGCCAGATCCCTCAAGACGGAGTAACCTATCTTTAATAAGCGCGAATTCATCACCTGGCTTGAGTTCTTTCGGCAGATAAGTCCGAATATCTTGCATCGCTTGTGCAGCGTTCGCCTCTTTCCCAGCATACCAGTCTCCTTTAAAATATCTCCCTCCAAGCGTACCTCCATACCACAAGGAATTCTTCGTTGGTGCAGGGGTTGTGATGATTATCTCACCACCTAATTTCTTTTCGACCACGAAACCATGCGATTCCCAAGTAGATACAATCTCCTGTGTTGATTTGTCAACGGTAGTTTGAGATTCGTGAGATGACACTTGAGATAACGACCCATTTCCGATTTCTCCTACTCGTAACATGACTAGTTCATTAATCGTCTTATTCGGGTCATCAGATTTTAATACTTGGTTCATTATACCCTGGTTGAGCGCCTCTAAAACAAAGAAGTGTGGTGTGTCTCTTGGTAATGGGTGCACGATTCCATGTTTCTTTGCTATATTGATAATTTCTTGATTTATTGGTGCTAAGGATCCATCTGAATTAAGGAGATAGAGGTCAAATGCCATTCCTGTCTGATGCTGTGATTTCCCTTCCAGTGCGGCGCCGTTGGGATTCTGGGAATGGATACCCTTTTGTTCTTCATAAGATCGGTATGTGTGGGCAAGCATAAGGTTTGGGTAGCCTGCTTGACTACATGCGTCAAGGAAGCTTTTTAGGGCTGGAAAAGCTTTCTCCGAAATGAGATGGTTTTTAGTTCCATTCCAAAGAGTCGCTTTGATATCGTGTGCACTGATTTCAATAAGATCTTGAGGTACATACGATTCTGGGAGACTTAATTTTCCTTCATGAGGCCACTGTCCTTGGAGTACCGCAGATAATCCATTGTCTATTGCAGCTGTCGTGTCGACTTGCACTTGTCTATCGTTTTTTGACTGGTCGGGTCTTTGCTGCGGTTGTCTGATTGGTTTCATGTCTTTTTCTGGCTGCACGGGAGG
>JAYRHC010000076.1:0-3077 GCA_041907525.1 Candidatus Woesebacteria bacterium | reverse complement strand
TAATATTATTACTGCTACGGAAAGCAGGAAGGAAGTCTCAGATCGCCTTCGGACCGTTCTTACTAGCCGGGGCGTGGGTTACATTTTGGTGGAATCAGGAGTTATTACGTCTTTTGATGCGTGTATTTCGATGGTAATTGGCATACTGAAAATACGTACTGTAGTGGACGCAGATCTGCGTCCACTACGACTCTATCAATTTCAAGATCATTGGATGGATTCTCTCATATATCCATTGATGACCTGTATGATTTGGGTGAATACCATCCACAAACCATGATTTTAGATCTGGCACTTTTTCCATTTCCTCTTGTAGCTCAATTCGTGAAACATGAAGTTCATGTGCAATTCTCTGATTCACATCGTTGAAAAGTCTCATTCGATTGTTACTGTAAAAGAGATCTTTAAAACTCACTGACTCATCAACCAGGCCTAGTCCAATGAGCAGAACTTTTGCAGAATATTGTTTCGCGATCTCAACACACTGGCGGAGATAATGAGCATATTCTTCAGGAGAAGACTCATACCTATCAGGAGCACCATGAGCGCGAGAATCATTTTTACCGATTCCAATTATGATGACGGGCTCCCACTTAGGATCAAGTCGCGCCTCAATCTCTGATTGCATCCGCTTTGCAAGACCACTACTCAGCTCTCCTCCGATACCCAAGTTATATACCTGCACTTTCCTTACGCGCTCAAAGTACTCAGTATGAAAATATTGTTTGAGTCTATCAACCCACCCCCCCTGAGTATACCAAGTCCCCATAACGATACAATCTCCAAAGCAAAGAATGCGATACTGTTTCATACATTTATTTCTTCCTAATTTCCGAAAAACCACAAATCGTCTGGAGCTTCTCGGGTATTTTGATACTACCGTCTTCCTGTTGGTGGTTTTCAAGGAGGGCGATGAGAATGCGAGGGGATGCGAGCGCCGTATTGTTGAGTGAATAACAATACTCTGTCTTGCCCTCGGTGGTTTTGTATCGGATATTGAGTCGGCGTGTCTGGAAATCGCCCATGATGGAGTTACTCATGGTCTCCCCATATGCATTACGGCTCGGCATCCATGCCTCAGTATCATATTTCTTCATCTGTGGCTCTCCCATGTCACCAGTACACATGAGTAACACTCGATACGGAAGCTCAAGATCCTGGAGTATCTCCTCACAATTCTGCTGTAATTCTTCGTGGATGCGCTTGGCATCCTCGATACTACTTTTGCACAGAACGACCTGTTCGATCTTGAAGAATTCGTGTACGCGGTATATACCTTTCGTATCCTTCCCGTAGCTCCCGATTTCTCGCCTGAAACAAGGAGAAAATGCGACAAACTTCTTCGGTAATTCTGACTCAGGTATCACCTCGTTCGCATAATAGCTTGTCACGGGGACTTCTGCGGTGCCCGCCAAGTATGCATCTTCGTCATTCAGCTTATATACTTCCTGTTCACCCCAGGGAAATTGAGCGGTGCCAAAAAGTGTAAAGGCCTTCACGATAGCAGGGGCGACGATCGGGGTATATCCCTTCGATAACAGTTTCTGCATCACATAGAGAAGCACGGCAGTATGCAGCACTGCTGCTTGATTCTTCAGAAAATATCCCCGATATCCTGAGACTTTCGAACCTCGTTCGACATCGATAACATCAAGATCCTTTCCGAGCGCGAGATGGTCTTTGGAAGTAAAGGTAAATGTCGGGACTTCCCCCACTTTCTTAATTTCCACATTTCCACTTTCATCGGGGCCGATGGGTACCTCGGGGAGAGGAAGGTTGGGGACGAAGGACAACAAATTTTCAATTTCCAATTTACAATTTACAAGTGCAGTTTCAATTTCCTTAAGTTTGTCCTTAATTTCCTTTCCTTTAACGCGAGAACCCTCGGGGTCAGTTTTGCCAAGCTGTGCAAGTTTGTTACGCTCTGTCCGAAGGTCCTGTATCTGTATTTCGAGTTTTTTGATTTCTGCGTCAAGAGAAAGAATGCGATCGATATCGACCTCACGATTCTTGTTCTTCGCTGCCTGTTTGTAACTTTCCGGGTTTTGACGTAATAGATCGAGTGAGATCATAGTGATAAATAACAGTAAACAGTAACAACACTAACTAATAAGATGTGCTATTCTCTTTCCATCACCTCAAGTATCTTCTTATGTATCTTTGTCATTTCTTCCTTCGACATTGCTTTTGGCCCACCTAATAGATCACCTTCCGAGCGGATAGGAATCAGGTGGATATGCACATGGTTTTCTACCCCAAACCCGGCCACCACAACCCCCACCCTTGGTATTCCAGGAAAAGCCTTCTTGAGAATTTTTGCAACCTTTCGAGATGCATGCATCAAGGTGTCGTACGCTTCATCGTCCATATCGAAAAGATACGGTGATGGTTCTTTCGGAACGACCAATGTATGACCTGGGGCGAATGGGGAAATATCGAGAAATGCGAAATGCTCGTCATCTTCCCATATTTTATAGGAAGGTAATTCGCCGACGATGATTTTTTGAAATACCGTCTTAGTACTCATGCAGACAATTGTACTATGTATGATTCTACAAACCAAGCTCATCCGATGCAGATTGCATACCACGAAGAACGATGCTTACAAAGTCGTAGAGTTTGATCCCTAGCTTCTCCTCACAGAGCACAATACCCGATCTATCGACTGCGGCAGCGAACGATCTGGTATTCATTTTCTTGATCACAGATTCTGGCGATATATCTGCGAGCTTCTTACTGGGCATAATCAGCGCATTTGCGACTACGATCCCCGTAAGTTCATCACAACACGAGAGTGACCATTCTATGTCAGTGGCTGGCGCGGGCTCACCGTTATTGTGATAATTGTGTGAGAGAATCGTGCGGATCATGATTGCAGTGGTTTCGGGCTCACGACCTTCGGCAAGAGTAGCGATCCACTGCACGGTCTTCCGAGTATGCTGGTCTATCGCGTCTCTTGTCTCTTCCCAATCAGCGTCATGAAGGATTCCTATGATTTCCCACAGACCCCTTCCGTCCCCCTCACGAGTGGGGGGGAGATGGAAATGATCGTAGAGAGCTGCCATAGCTGCTCCTAC
>JAYRHC010000075.1:0-3261 GCA_041907525.1 Candidatus Woesebacteria bacterium | reverse complement strand
CTTTGTGATAACCATATTGGGCCCCGCAAGAGTCTCTTTCCCTTGTTGCAGTGACTTCGTCATACGGAAGTACATCTTCGCAAAATGAACCGTCTGCTCGGTGAGATCGTGATATACGATGGGCCCCGATAGCGCATCAAATGGTTCCCGTGCATAGTCTTCTCGTATCCTTTCGATCCAGTCGGAAGCAGGGTAGCCATCGGCATCACAGCGGGCTATGATCTCACCTTTCGCATGATCGAAGCCACAATTACGTGCAAAGATCATTCCCTGCTTTCGCTCGGGGATTATCGTAACCTGGGGGAATGAACGGGCTATCGTCGCAGTCTGATCCGTACTGTTATTATCCACCACGATGATCTCATCTGGCTGACTCGTCTGGTGCACGACAGCATCCAGACACTGAGCGATATGTGCCTCTTCATTGTATGCGGGGATGACGACAGAAACGTGCATAGCTATGGTACCTATTGTAGCAGGGAAGTCAGGCGTTCAGGAAAATAGCGAAAGGCGAATAGCGAAATGCGAGTGGTCCTTCGGCAAGTTCCGATTACATCGAGAATGCACGACAAGGTCGGCACTCAAGATAAACTCCTGGCGGAAATGGCGAAAAGATAAGAAACATCCCTTTCCCCAAACTGTCCACATAATTCTTCATGGAAATATTAGACTGTCATAGCAGGCTAAACTAAAGCTTAAATTATATAGGCTATCCCATAGCAAGTAGGAAATATAATATAGGCTTGACAATCAAAAAAGAAGGTACTATTATGTAAACATTCAATTCCGCTCAATTGGGGACGAGTAAGGAAAATGAAAAGTTCGTAGTGACAGCAGATCTGCTGTCGTACATGCAGGGACAATTCATGAATTGTCCAGTAAGCAGATACAACAAAAAAGAGCTTCATTACCGCTCGTAAATTGGGGACGACGAGTAATAAAGCTCTTTTTTCATGCCTCAATATATCTTGACAGAGCGTTTAGCGTGATGTATACTTATTTCAGTTAAGTACACATATGTACACTTTACTGAAACCACTTCCAATACGAGAAGAGCTTCTCAAACGTAATCTGAGAGTCTTTACAGGACAAGATTTTATGCGTATTTTCTCGGTGTCTGCCTCTGCAACTAAACACCTGTTGGAAACAAACGCAAGGGGTGGATTTCTCCTCAGATTGAAGCGAGGGTTATATTCACTGGACACTGATAAACCCACCGAAGAAGAGATTGCGAATGCCCTGTATAAACCATCATATCTTTCCTTTGAGTACGCTCTCGCGTATTATAATTTGTTGCCTGAGATGTCGTACGTTATTACTTCAGCCACCACGAAGCCCACACGTCTTTTCGACGTCTCTGGTAAGGCATTCTCGTATCGCACCATTAAACAGGAAGCATATACAGGCTATCATATGGTGAAGAGAGAAAGTGGGTTCCTCATGATCGCAGAAAAAGAAAAGGCGATCATTGACTATCTATATTTTGTGTCATTACGGAAGGCGCCTCAGAATGATCGTCTCCTGGATGCTATACGAGATAAGACCCACAAACTCAAGAAAGAAAAGATGCTTGCCTTTGCCAAGTTATTCGCAAATAAGGAGCTATCGCATTTGATTAATACCCTCGTATGATTTCATCCTCCATTATTAAAGAACTAGCACAGAAACTGCAAACGACCGAACAAAATATACGGAGAGAGTATGTCCAAAACCTTTTTCTTTCCTATTTCTACCAGCACCCCAAGTCAGACGCTGTCTTTTTCAAAGGTGGCACAGCACTACGCATTATCAACAAGAGTCCACGGTTTTCTGAAGACTTGGATTTCAGCTCAACTGTATCGTCGATGCATACAATGGAGGATATAATCGTCTGGACAGTAAAAGAAATAGCACGAGAAGGTATAGATATCGAAATAGTAGAATCGAAAAAAACAAGCGGGGGTCATCTTGGTATTATCCATTTCAGCCTTCAGAATACTACCATCGCTTTACAACTTGAAATTTCGCAAAGAAGGGGAGACTATAGAGGCGAATTCGTCACGATCGTCAACGAGTTTATTCCACCGTATACACTCATGGCACTTTCTCAGGAGCAGCTCGTTGCAGAAAAGATTCAGGCGCTCATATCGAGAAGAAAACCTAGGGATTTTTATGATCTTTACTATATATTGAGGGCAGATCTACTCCCTGTGAAGGGAAGGAGCATACTGAGAGAAGTGTCACTGATACTCGACAGGTCAGATCTTCAGTTCGAGCAAGAATTGAAAATGTTTCTTCCCAAGAGCCACTGGCAGATCATTCGTGACTTCGGGCATACTTTAGGGAAGGAAATCCGAAGAGCGATGGGTGAGTGAGGTGGGAGCATTAAAAAAAGAGCTTCATTACCGCTCGTAAATTGGGGACGACGAGTAATAAAGCTCTTTTTAATCCGAAATTTGTGTCATCCTGAGTGCCGACTCCGTCGAGCATTCTCGATATAATCGGAACTTGTTTCAGGATCTATCTTTCTTTTCGAATACACACATCCTATCAGTGGTTCTTCTCCCTGTCAATCACCAGGGGTAGTGTGGGGGGAAACTCAATCACACTAATGAGATGCGTTTTTCGCCGCCTCGCCAATCATGCTCGACATCATCTGGAAGAGTGCGAATAAACCCATCATTGCTATATCACCACCCTTTTCTCGAAGGAACTTCTGAAACCAACTTATTTTCTCCTCTATCTCCTTGTCACTCATTCCTCTTGAATTTGCGAAATGTTTGACGATAATGCTCGCCAGAGAGGTTTTATCTTCAAGGTTATCCGCTTTTAGTTCAAAAAAGGCCGTAGGATCAGTAATGCTCGCTATTTTTTCGTTTAACAGGGTAGCGAGCTCGGGACTCCCTTTGCCATCTTGCATATCCTGTAACAACTCAAACACCGTATTCCCTGTTTTCGTCCCTGCGAGAATATTTTTTAATAATTGTCTTTCACGTTGAAGTTGCGCTTTTTGTTGCTTAAGCTCATCTTTCTTTTCTCCCGTTGCTTTGACTAATTCACGATCTATTTCAGCAATAGTTGTATCGATCGTGTCGGATCTTTCTTGTAGCTTTGGTTTGCCTGCGATCTTCAATACCTCCAATATTGCCTCCGCTCCAGGATGTTCACCCGCATCAATTGCTTTGATGTACCTATCAAGCGCAGCGGAGTCTGTAGTCCTAGTTGAGTCTCGATCTACGTATGCTTTCATATTCTCGGCCAGCTTTTTCACCAATTCTTTCG
>JAYRHC010000074.1:0-10062 GCA_041907525.1 Candidatus Woesebacteria bacterium | reverse complement strand
GATCGTATGGGATAATAGTTTATATTTACTCATAGCTCCTCCTGGAACTCGCCTTTCAGGCGGAGCTATGTTATTTTACTGGAAACGGTAAACCTCTGCGAGCGCTCACCGCCAGAGGCGGTGGATATCTTTGGATTATAAGAATTACTCATTTCTTCTGCGATGATCACAAGACAGTAGAAACAAACATCATTGCTAAAGTAGCATAATAAATTTATATCTTGAATCTTGCGGTTATCATTATATAATGTATATCGCATATGTGCAAAGCTTGGTTTACCATTACCCTTCTTATTAACCTCTCTACTGGAGAGGAGGGTTATGTAACTAAGCGTTAAACCAAATTACACTTAGAAAAATCACCCTCCGAAAGGAGGGTTTTTTATTAGTTTTTTTTTAACATGGGTGCTGAACAAAATCATTCAACCGAAGCTCAACATCGTCCAGATGGTGAGGTTACTCAACTAATTTTTCCTGCCATTACCGGAACAGCATTTCAGGATCAACGTCCTCATGTGCCTGAGCTTGTGTTGGGAAGAGAAATTCAGAGAATGGAAGTTGATCTTGGGACGTTAATCCAACGACGTGATATACCTTCGAAAGAAGGTCCCTTTACGGTGGCACCTGAATACAAAGTGTCATATCCCGGGGCAGTAACACGAGCCCTGGAAGAAATATTCGCGGAGTATAACGCTGCATTTGGACCTTTAGTAAGAGCTAACCAAGAATGGCATACCGATTACCAGCACGCTATTGCTCAAGATGGAACACCACTAAACCGATGGGTTCAGGTTGATATGATTGGGCTTGATGATGAATTTTTGCAACGAGCCCAAAGCATGCCACCCGATAGAGTGCGAGAGGCCGTACAACATGGCATTTTCGAGGTGGAAAACTCGCTCGCCATGTATGGCTTGCTTGGACATATGTTTGCGCCAGTTGCAGGGAGTGTCCGACCGCATGAGGGCGGAACCATACATGACGGGCAAACTAAATTTGCCCGAGAATTTCGAGCATCGCTTGATTATTTAAGAGCCCAAAAGGGGATGCCCGTTGCTCTGCTTGCTGTCACAGAGGCTAAATATGAAGCTATGAAAGCTTCTGAGTTTGGAAGGGGTCCTGATGAAAAACTGAGTGATGATGATGTTTTGCGAATCTCCGGCTTCGATACGCTCTGGGGACCTGATCAATTTAGGCAGTATTTGGCTCAAACTGGTGGGGAATGTGGTCACCTGTTATATGCTCGATCTTCTGATCCAGTAGCAAAATTGAAAGATCCCGTTGTCACAGTAGAGCATCCGCTGCTTTCTAATCCAGATATGCGCAGACTTATCAAGGCACATGCAATAACCCTTAACATAGATGCTCCCAATGGCGATCCTGAGGCACGGATTAATGATACTAAGGGATATTTGCCTCCCATGGGAATGGCACACCCCGCACAATCGGAAGGAGATCTCTTTGACCCGGCGTTTGCCGCACACTTAAGTAAGGGAAAGCCATATAGTCAATATGCGGGCCAACGACTTACTGAACCTTTTGCCACCTATTTAAAGACTGCTCATACCGACCCAGAAGAAGTCGCAGCTGGTGCTAGAATGGTAAGAGCGAAACCCATGGTGGGAACATATGGATGCTATGGTCACATAAGAGGACACCTCTCAGATAAACACACACGTCAGGAAATGAGAAGACAAATGAAAACAAGGGGTAGATACGTGGTGCAACCTGAATTAGTTATGCCTGAAGTCGTTGATTCTCGAACTGGAAATTCTTATCAATATATCGATCGGGTATTTTTTGCAATGAATGGGAGAGGGCCTGTGTTTATGGGTGGCTTCCGATCACTCATGCCCACCGACTCGCATGAAGCACACCAAGGAAGAAATCATGGATCCGAGTATACTGTATGGGCAGAAATCCTGTAAGAATGTTAATATCACATCAATAATATGTATGGCCAAGAATCAATTGTTAACTTTATCAAACAACTGATATCCGTAAAATCAACAGCCGATAACCCTAAAGGTCTTGACGAAGTACTTAAGTTGGCATGTTCAAAAGTAAGGAGGTTCAATATTGAAGAGTTTGAACATAATAACATCAAAAGTGTACTAGTACACAATAGCGCACGAAGGGCAAAAAAATACAAGGTGATTTTAAATGCGCATCTTGATGTCGTCCCAGGCAAAGACGTGTTATATAACCCAAAGAATGTAGGAAACAAACTGTATGGGGTGGGGGCATGGGATATGAAAGCAGGTGCTGCTTGTCTCATTGATGTATTTACACACGTTGCCCAACGAGTAACCTATCCCATAGGTCTCCAGCTCACCACAGACGAAGAGATCGGTGGGTTTCATGGAACAAAATATCAGATAGATTCGGGGGTCCGAGCAGAGTTTGTGATTACAGGTGAACCCACAAATCTTAATATCGCGAATCGCGCGAAGGGCATTCTTTGGATGCAGATATCCTGCAAGGGTGTTACAGCCCATGGTGCTTATCCATGGCGGGGAAGCAACGCCATTTGGCATATGCACACTTTTCTTGAAACACTCAAAAGGAAGTGGCCTTTGGTTACAGAGGACACATGGGTAAGCACATATAATGTAAGCTCCATTCAAACCACAAACAGCGCATTTAATAAGATCCCCGACAGTTGTTCTGTTGACATAGATATACGTTACATTCCACAAGATAAGCAAAAGATCATTATATTATTGAAGCGCATTTTACCTCCCAATTTTCGTATGGATATCCTGGTTGATGAACCTGGCACTATAATCGATGCACGAAACCCCTATCTAAAAGCGCTCCACACTTTCACCTCACAAGTTGCACGAAAGAATATTGTCATTTATGGAGCACATGGCTCATCAGATGTGAGACATTACACAAGAGTAGGAGGGGGAGGAGTTGAGTTTGGGCCGTGTGGAGGGAATATCGGTAGCGATAAAGAGTGGGTAGATATTCGCAGTCTTAGCATATATACACAAACTCTTATAGAATTCTTGCATTCAATATAATTAGATGAGAATAATCGTGTTACACGCTACAGGTATCGAGTTCCGAGAATTTATCTCTTGCCTCTGAGAATGGAATATATCATACTATTCCCTATATGATCAAAAAACCTAATCTTTCCTCAACCAAATCTACCAATAAAGCTGCTACCATCCCACCCGATCGGAAACAAACCAGTGCGAAGGAAGATATCGATAACCTATTCACGTTCCAATTCCGTATATTCAATCCTGTACGATGGTTCATGCATTTCTTAGAAAAACTTGAGAAAGACAAGACAGGACAGATAACCATTAAGATTCCATTTCTCTGGTACTTGACGTTCCTGGTCATTATGTTCGGTGGTGGGGGAGTCATCGGCGCATTCGCCTTCGCACCTACCCAATTCTTGAAGGGTCAGCTCGCAGAGCGTAATATCTGGGTGAGCAAGCCTACACCTACACCCGTGGTTATCATCCCAACACCCGCACCTGTCCTGGTGACACGACTGGGGATAATCAAGGCAACATATCAGGTGCAGAACCTTATCCCCACCTCTACGCCGACACCTTCCCCACGTCCTGATGCCTCTCCATCGTCGGCTCTGCAGGGAATGGTGACACTGACACCTGAGCCTTCAGTATCTCCGTCAGTGGTTCGCTTCGTCCTCATGACCGATACATACAAACTCATCTATGTACGGACACCGCCTGAGATCTCACTGCAGCGATATATCGGATATAAGGCTCTGGTGACAGGCTATTACACCAGCTCAACGAATACGATCGCCCTTGATAAACTCGCAGATCTGGAAATATTGTATTAGGGGAATGGACGATACGGCTTGACATAGTTTACACTTTACTGTAAACTGTAAACCATGATTACAGACACACGGAAGCGTATTCTCGCTTTTATCAATACGAAGGGTCAGTCTCGGGTGCACGAGCTCGTTCGTGAGCTCAATATAAGCAGGGTCGCCGTGCACCGACAGCTCAAGAAATTGAGCGATGCGGGTCTGCTGCACAAAGCAGGAAGACCTCCCATGGTCTATTATTCTCTTACAACACCCACCCTCATATCTGAGGTAAGTGAGCCTTCCCCTGAGGATGCCTCGTCGATATATAGCACTATTGATAAGCGATATCTATACATCTCTCCTTCAGGAGATATTACCTATGGAATGAAGGGATTTAGGGACTGGTGCATGAAGACAAAACAGGAGGTCAGAAAAACTGCGGAAGAATATCTCGATACGCTCGACAAATATGACATGTACAGGACAGATGGACTCATTGACGGCATGGGGAAGATGAAGAAGACATTTCCCGTGGTGGCGCTTGATAAACTATTCTATCTTGATTTCTATAGTATCGAAAGGTTCGGGAAAACCAAGCTCGGGCAGTTGCTTCTGTACGCGAAACAAAGTCAGGATCGATCACTCATCCGATCACTTACTTTGACAGTTCGTCCCCAGATCTTGCGTGTCATAGAAGATTACCACGTCGATGGGGTGCTGTATGTGCCTCCTACTGTGAAGCGAGAAACTCAGTTTATGAAGGAACTTGAGAAAAATCTTGCACTACCTCTCCGTACCCTCGCGATAACAAAAATAAAAACACCCGTGATGGTTCCACAAAAAACTCTTTCTAAACTCGAGGACAGGATCGAAAATGCGCGAAAAACTATAGTCGTTGATGAGACACAAACATTTAATACTATTCTCTTTATTGATGATGCAGTCGGCTCTGGGGCAACAATGAATGAAATCGCTTCACAAATCAGAAAGAAAAAGCTCTGTAAGGGATCACTGATCGGACTTGCGATTACCGGAAGCTTCAAAGGATTTGATGTTATTAGCGAAGTGTAAACAAAGTCACCATCTCTTAACCAATTGGGCAAGCTGAAATTACGCTTGTCAGTAGACTAGTGAAGAATGCTGGGCATGTAAATATATTTATTGACTTATCTTATAGTAGAAGTTATAATGCATTCCGTATGGGAGTCGTAGAAAGTGGATATCGACCTATAACCACAGAGTTATGGCCTGCTTACTCTCCTGAAGTGATTGTTTTCGATACTCCAGACAAAGTGGCCAAATATGGGAAAGCGAGGTTAGTCGAACAAGTTCTTCAGAAACCTACTTCAGTACTCACGTTGCCCACAGGTTCAACCCCAGTTGGAATGTATGGGTTAGTGGCCCAAGCCTATCGTGAACAAAGATTAGACCTAAGTGATATCACCGTCTTTAATCTGGATGAATATTGGCCACTTCCCCCTGGTCATGCAGCAAGCTATGCCGAATATATGCGAACTCACCTATACCAACATGTAAATGTCCCAGTCTCCCAGAGAAACATACCCAATTCAGGGGCTGTTAATCCACACGATGAGTCGGCTCGTTATGAAAGTGCCTTACGTCAACGTATTGTTGACTTAGCAATATTAGGAATAGGACCAGGTGACACATGTCACATCGGGTTTAATGAAAGGGGTTCTAGTCCTCGTTCAAGAACAAGATATGTAAAATTAGACCCACAAACACTCGCTGCAAATGTAGTAAACTTCCCGGACGCCTCTCAGATGCCACAGGGTGCCATAACGCAGGGTGTGGGTAATATCTTGGAAGCTCAACAGTTAGTACTTATGGCGACGGGTACTGGAAAAGCCGAAGGTATAAGAAGAACATTGGAGGGGGATATTGGACCTGATGCTCCTGCTTCATATCTCCGTTATCACCGTCATGTAACCTTCGTACTTGATAGTCAAGCGGCTAGTCTATTATCTTGAGTTAACAATTTACTATTCAACCCATTAAAGTCAGCTATCCTTACCTAACAAAAAATATCATACCTTCAGAAGATATCGTGGTTAAGCGAGCTAAAGGAGTGAAATTATGGGATATACACAATAAGGAGTATATTGATTTCTCTTCTCAAACTCTTAACTTAAGTTTAGGTAATTCACCCCAAATTGTCAAAAGGGCATTTTTGCAGCAGTTTAAGAAGTTTACTTTTCTTTCAACACGCTTCATAAATCAATCGTTTCTTGACCTATCTATAGAATTGACTAAGTTGGCGCCTAGAGGATTAACAAAAGTTAATATTAAGCTAACGAATGGTGGTGATGCAAACGAAAGTGCCTTTAAACGGGCTAGGGTATTTAGGAAGAAACCATATATTGTCTCCTTCTACTATAGTCACTTGGGAGAAGGGAGCGAAACACTAAAAGCCAATGGAAAGCATTTTTCTCCTTTGTTTTTGGGTGGATCGGAATTTTTTATTCATGTTATCCCCCCATTTTCTGAAAATAGAACTGATGAACAAGTTATTGATGAACTAGAATTTCTTTTCAGATCAAGAGACGATGTTGCTGCCATAATTATCGAGCCAATTATGGTTAATGCTGGTGTTTACGTTTTTAGTAGGTTATTCTTAAATAAGCTCAGATTACTATGTGACAAATATAAAATTACCCTAATTTTTGACGAAATACAAACCGCATTTGGCTGGTTGGGAAAATTATTCGCCGCTGAATACTTTAATGTTTCACCTGATATCCTCACAATAGGCAAAGCATTTGCGGCTGGATTTCCCCTTGCTGGAGTCTTGATGAGAGAAGAGTATGATGTTTTAGATTATGGATTCGATGAGTACACCTATGGCGGGCACCCCGTCTCTTGCGCTATCGCCCTGGAAAATATTAATTATCTCACTAGTTCCAGTGTTTTAAGACAAGTAGAAGAAAAAAGTAAGATGTTGCAAACACAATTAGTAGATTATCACTCTAAACATTTGGGTTTAGTAAAGAATATCCGCTGTTGTGGGCTTTTCGCGGGAATAGAATTTAAATCAAATATTGCAGCGACCCAGATTTATCAATCTCTGGTAACAAAAGGTCTAATAACGAGAAAATCTGTTGATGGGGCTGGTCCGAGTCTAGTACTTAAGCCTCCGATTATTGTCAGTAAACCAATAATTAAAATGGCTATTCAGATATTGGATTATGTTACCAGTCTATATTCAGATTTATGATATCCACAATAATTTTTGATATGGATGGTGTGCTCATCAATAGTCAAGGTGTGCTTGATGATTTAGAAATTGAATTTCTCAGAGACCTAACTAATAACAATTGGACGGATCAGGATCAAACGCAAATTCATGGGAAAACAATATCCGAAGTTTACGACCTATTAGTTTCTAGGGACAAGCTTCTTATTCCTAAAAGGGTATTTTTACAAAAGTATAATGATATTCTGAATGTAACCTACAATAGACAGTGTCGATTAACTCCTAACATAGTTGATTTTTTAAATGATATTCAAGCTTATGGCTATAAATTAGCTATTGCATCTTCCACATCTCACAAATATATTAATATCGTACTTGATAAATTTAACTTGAGAAAGTATTTTCAGGTCGTCGTTTCATCGGATGAATCCAGAAGCAAGCCTGAGCCGGATATTTTCTTATTGACGGCAAATAAGTTAGGTGTAAAACCCGAAGAGTGCGTTGTTATTGAAGATTCTGACAACGGGATAAAAGCAGCAAAACGAGCAGGCATGTTGTGCGTCCAATATGCAGGTAGAACTACAAAGAGTGGGCTCTATGTCGACCTAACGGTTAGGTCATTTCGAAACCTAACTATCAAAGAAGTACTTTCTAAGCTTGATACTATAGAGTACAGACTTGAAAGAATTACATTCAATAAAAAAACGTATTATTTTGAAGTAACTGATAATGTTAATAAGTCTGATTATTATTCGGACTTCTTGTTGAAGGAGCTAATCAGGTTTATTGAACGAAATGGGAATAACAAAACCAAGCTACTTGAGATAGGCACAGGCAGAGGGTTTATTCCCATTATTATCGCATCAATATTTAGTCAAATTGAAAAAATAGTTGGAATTGATATTGAAGGTACCGCTGTCGCTTTGGCTAAAAAAAATGTTTGGCTAAACGGCTTAGCGTCAATAATCGAAATCAGAAACGGGGACTTGTTTTCATCTTTAAAGAAAAATGAGAAGTTTGATTTTATAATTGGAGCTCCTCCTCAGATACCTGTCACAAAGAAATATTTGCGCACTCTTATTAGAAAGCACAAAGAAATCTCCCCTTATCATTTGACGACTAGTTATGGCGGAAAGAATGGGCAAGTAATTATAAGAAGATTAATAAAGAATGCTACGAAATATCTTGTTCCGGGTGGTTTTCTTATTGAAGTACAGGCTGATTTCTCTTTTTCTGATTCACTAAAATGTTTTATAGAAAACTGTGGATTTGATCTCGTTAAAGTCGCGAGAAAGCAAAGGCTACTAGAAAACACATCCTTAACAAATAAATTAGAACCTTTTCTTAATAAGAATGGCTATAGATTTAAGAAAAATATTCATAACGAAAAATACTTCAATTTACTTGCTGTCTTTCTGAAAATCTAGTTATATGAATACAGTTGAGTTAGACATGGCACCTTTAGAGGGCGAGTTGAATGTTCATTCCTTTGTGAGGAGACTACCGGACAGAGTGGAATTAATGAGATTTCCTAAAAAGAATAATGAAATATTAAGGTCAATTGCGAATGAGTATCATGGTGTAGGATTTACTAGCCAGGGTGGTAGATTCAGAAGAAGAAGACCTCAAGAGCAAGTTGCCTTTACTCGATATGCTGCATCACAAGGACTGCGTGTGCTGGAACCGTCTTTCGTAAACGCAAAGGGAGTTTCATATTTTCCATTTTTAGTTCAAGCAAAGACTCTCGATGACTACCTACCCACTGCTCCCACGGATGATTCTAATCGCATAGTTTTTCAGATATATGATGATTTAAGAAGAGCTCATCAGACTAATATTATTTATGGTGATCGATGGTTTAAAAATATGCTCGTGACACCAACCTTTGGAGCTATGCATATTGACTTCGATATAGAAATATCAGGACATGCTGCAAAAGAATTTGAAGTTGCTCAAGTGACGTATTACACTTTGCTTGCTGCGGGTGACAGACCTGTAATTTCACTTGTAGCCGAAATGCTATCGAGGGGAAGAAATTTGTATAATCATTCGACAATGATGTCATTTTTACAACAACATGTTACGTATTTCCAAGACAATCAATCATATGGGGGTATTGAAAATAAGATTGATACATTATTGGGACTGATACATAAGAAATAACACTAGTGACTAGGAAAGATAGCTTGTTTTTTTTATTTCATTATGAAAACGATCGAAGACCTTACGAACAAAATCATCGCTTTTCGCGATGCACGGAATTGGAAACAGTTCCATACTCCGAAGGATCTCGCGATCTCACTGGTGCTTGAGGCAGGGGAGGTGATGGAACATTTCCAGTGGAAAACGAAAAAGGAAGTGGAAGAGCATATCCGAACACATAAGGCTGATATTTCTGATGAGATCGGGGATGTACTCTTGTATCTTATCCAACTTGGAGATATTTTGGATATCAATGTATTGGATGCTGCGTATTCCAAACTGAATAAATCTGCGCAGAATTACCCGGTCGAAAAGTCGAGAGGGAAGAGTACGAAGTATACGGAGCTGGAAACAACTGGGCGGTAGACATTCTTTTTTTCTGCGGACGTCACCCATCTTTCGGCGATGAGCCTTTTAGAAAAACATTGGAAGGACCAGAAAATACATCACAGCAAGGCTGTCGTGGCGACGCTGGACAATGGAAACGCCGTGCGATCGCGTAGGTTCGCTCAGTCCCTTGGCGTCCCGCTCGTAGAGTTTGAAAAGACACGGGATCGAAATACAGGGAAAGTCACGTTCCATGCGCTCAGGGGTGGTATTGACGGAAAACATGTCGTAATTTTTGATGACAATACAAGTACGGGGCAGACGCTTATCGACTCTGCAGCGTATCTGAAAAAGCATGGAGCGGTTTCGTATACCTGCTGTGTCACTCATATCGCGGTGAGCGACACGATACAGCGCATCGAGGAGTGCCAGATCGATGCATGTGTTACGACCAATACGATTCATTTCAAACTACCAGAAAGCGCGCGTAAGATAACAGTGCTTGACGCCTCAG
>JAYRHC010000073.1:0-8949 GCA_041907525.1 Candidatus Woesebacteria bacterium | reverse complement strand
TATTTTGTTGCGGAGCTTGGAATTGAACCAAGTCTAGGAGATTATGAGCCTCCTGTGCTACCGTACACTACCCCGCATAACAAGCTCATTATAACATGGGAATACCATTCTATCCGCTCCCTTTATTTACGGTAATGGTCTCATGGTCGAGCTGGGAGTAGCGATGCCAGTAGTACTGGGTATCACGATAACCTGTTCGTTCGTTTTGATGAGCCCGAGTTTGTTTCGCAGGAGTTTCTCGACCTCATAGGGATCTTTCGACTTCACTGCATTCAGTTTCAACTCATTATTCCTCTTATTTTCCTTTTCATAGTCAGCCTTTAGTTGATAATAGAAGGGAATATTGTTCAATATAGTTGTACTATTTCGAACGAGAGACGTAGCGAGCGCAAATACAAAGAATCCCAGCAGTGCATGATGGAGCTTTATTGTCATAATCTCTTATAGTATGATATAGGGTCGGCGTTTTACAAGTCGAATTTACTAGTTTTATTATCTATGAACAAAATCATCTTTATTGTCGCACTCATTATTTTCGCTATTTCGCTCTATATTTTTCTCAAACCGAGCCCTTCAAAACCGGTGGCAGAGCTGCCCCAGATATTGGAACAACCGACTGCCGCTCCCGTAAGTCCGACACCCGACATGTCGAAAGTGAAAACTGAAGATGTGGAGATAGGTACTGGCGATATAGCGGTCCCCGGCAAGCAGGTAAGCTTACAGTATAGGGGGACGCTCACCGATGGCACTGAGTTTGATTCATCATACAGCAGAAATAGTGAACCACTCCAATTTACGGTGGGCGCAGGACAGATGATCCCTGGATTTGACTATGGGGTACGCGGTATGAAGGTCGGTGGGACAAGAAAAATCACCATTCCCCCTGAGCTCGGGTACGGATCGAGGGCGACGGGTCCCATACCAGCGAATTCGATACTCATATTCGAAGTGAAACTCGAGAAAGTGGAGTAATTTCGCGTTATGAGTCCTTACGCATTATGATACGAGTTCTTTCATACAATGTTTTGATAGGCAGTAGACTGAAGAAAATAGTCAAATGGCTGGCTGAGCAACAAAGTCACCACGATATCTACTGTTTCCAAGAGTTTCCACAAAGTCAGATACAGACGGTGTGTGATGTGTTTTCATCGGTAGCCCCGAAAGAATATCTTTTCTCCCATGCCTTTACAAAAAAAGACAAAATATTCGGACAATTGACACTGTTTGACACAAGAAAAGTCCGACTTGAGCATTCTTCTATCGTGAGCTTGGGCAAGACACCCCTCATTGAGAAGAAACTATTGAGCAATCAAGGAGAGCGATCAGCGCTTGTGTCTAACTTTTGGTCTCATGAGGGCAGCTTTACTCTCGTGAATACGCACCTTACCCTTATGGCGACAAACAAACGAAGACAGTCGCAACTGCTCACCATCCTAGACTCCATAAAGAAGTTATATCAAGATGCCAAAGCAAAAATAATCTTAGGTGACTTCAATTACACCTCTCTCTATCGTAGACGCCATCTGTTTCAACTGATGAAAGAGCATGGTTTCGAGAATGCGTATAAGAAGAGCACCCACAGGGTTTTGTTTCTGAAACATCAGGTAGATTACGCATTCTACCATAATTGCTCGATCCGTAATGTGGCGGTAGAGAAGGTTCGTTTCTCAGATCATTACCCGATAACTTTCGAGATACACTTTTAAAGTACAGAGTACAGAGTACAGAGTACAGAGCGCGTCATCTCGACTCCCCGCTCAAGAATCTGAGCGGGGGCGGACCGTGCTCGCAGTCGCTACGCTCAAGCGTTAGCAGGCGAGGAGATCCCTCTTAGCATAGCCACTGTAACCTTATGAACCACTACCGACCATCGAAAATCCCACCAACTGCGACGAAAGTATTTTCTGGAATAATCTTCGATGTCTATCAATGGGAACAAGAAATGTTTGATGGGACGACACAGATATTTGAAAAGCTCACCCGGCAGGACACGGCAAGCGTAATCGCCGTTACCAAGGAAAAGAAAATCCTAATCACCGATCAGGAGCAACCAGGGGCATATAAAGGCTTTTGTTTACCGGGTGGCAGGGTCGATAAAGGGGAGATACCATTAGAAGCAGCAAGAAGGGAGCTATTGGAAGAAACAGGCTTTAGCGGTGGCACCTGGGAGCTATTTCGAGATTTTGCACGATTTTCAAAGATAGACTATTGCTTCTATGTATACATTGCAAAAGGAGTTGCGAAAAAGGTCGAGCCGAAATTAGATTCGGGAGAGAAAATTGAAGTGAAAGAACTTTCATTTGACGAATTCATGGACATACTTATAGATGAAAAATTCGAAGATAACGACCTTGCGCTTCATATTCTACGGCTTCAGCAAGACAAAGGTAAGTTTAGTGCCTTCAGAAAACTGCTTGGCGTATAAGAATAACCTCGTTCGTCATTCCGAGTGAGCCTGGCGACGAGGAATCCCTTTTTATGAACGGTTTGTAAAGTTAATAAAGTTTGTAAGGTTATAAAGTTGTGCGTTTATATTCGAAAGGGATTTGTCCACTTCGGTCGAAATGACTTGTAAATACTCCCTTGCAGAGTACCTTAGGTGATAGAATATACTGTCAGAATATGAAAATCATCAACAAAAAATACTTTCGTGAATATGAAGAGCTCGAGACCATGGAGGCTGGTATCTCCCTGCTTGGCTCAGAAGTGAAACAAATAAAGATGGGGAGCATAAAGATCGATGATGCATTCGTAAAACGCCTTGATGACGGTATGTATCTTATCAATGCCGAAATTCCAAACTATAAATTCGCCTTTCCCCAAGGTTATGATCCCCGCAGATCTCGCAAGCTCCTTATGCATAAGAAAGAAATTCTTCGCTTAGAGACGAAAATGAGCAGAGGAGGGAACTATACACTCGCCCCGAAATCATGCTACACGAAAGGTCAACTCATCAAGATCGAGGTCGCTCTCGTACGTGGGCGGAAAGATATTGAGAAAAAGAATCTTGAGCGCAGACGAGACATCGCCCGCAGTCAGGCATTCGATGCGAAGGAGTATACGAAAGAGTAGCGAATAGCTAATGGCGAAAAGCGAATGGAAAAGACCATTATAAAATGTGGAGATGCCGGGATTTCCCCGACATTGTCAGGACTAGTCCCGATAGCACGTTCTATATGCTATCGGGGGAACCCGCTTGTTTTTTCAAAAAAATAGGTAGTATTTCTGAGAGACTTAATATATTTCTCCCTTGTCTTCGCATCATGCAAACCATTGCATTGTTCGCGATATACCAAAGCATATGGGGTATGTCCTTTGGTATATCTCACCTTACCAGAATTATGGATTCTAAGTCTCTCAGAAATATTCTGTGAGTAACCAATATATTAGGTACCGTCCTTCGTGCTTTGGAGTATGTATACGAAGTACATTCTGAAAAAACGAAGGGTTCTTCTACCCTCTTCAAGCTCTTATAAAAACCCCCTTGTAGGGGGTGTTTTATTAGAGTGTGGAGATGCCGGGATTTGAACCCGGGTCCGAAAAGCGCTCAACAAGCTGTTTAGCACAAGATAAGATATTGTTTATGTAATCTGAAGTACGGCACAACATCTAAGCCTGAATTCCAGATACCGTCAGTATCTTTCGTACTGCTACAGACGATAAGTCTTGCAATACGGCAGCCCACGTTGGTTGCCAGATATATCTACACCGCAGACAAACTCGATATATCCGTGCTTATTCACAAGGATACTGTACGATCGTTATGCACGAGCATATGCGAGTGGGCGCACGGCCATTTGGCCGAGAACCATATCCGCAATCGTATTCTTGAGATCAGCCACTGCATTATCGAATGATTTTGCAGGTAAGTTTCCTATTTGACGCATAAGTGCGCTTGTGCCAGCTTGTCAAAGTACCTCCCGTCGAAGCCTGTCATCCCCTGTAAACTATCCTAATTATAGCATATGAAAGCCCTCTTCTTGAGTATAGTTTAACTACTTCCATTCCTCACTATATACTTCTTACCAACTCGTGTAATACATTCTGCAAGTACTATGTATGAAAATGGTAAAATCGGAAGAAAGTAACGGGTAAATGGTGCTTGTACCCCAAGATACAAAAGATATCCCAAAGGAATAACCACTATAAGTAATTTTTCAGTTATGTTTTTTTGAGCGATAAGTCGGTAGGATTGCCATATTGTGATTATCAAACTTATCGGCCATAGCAATGTCCAAGGTCGAGTAGAAATTATGGAGTGATCTCCCCACCAGGTCTTCACATAACTTGTCGTATACATTATTAGTGATGCCCCGAAGTAGAGGGCAGTATTATGCTGGAAACGATACTTAACAGTTTTAAGAATATGCCAAAAAATATTAAAGTAT
Source organism: Candidatus Woesebacteria bacterium (assembly GCA_041907525.1). Classification (GTDB taxonomy): domain Bacteria; phylum Patescibacteriota; class Microgenomatia; order UBA1406; family GWC2-37-13; genus JAGOLU01. The sequence goes on along the minus strand of JAYRHC010000073.1, from coordinate 4,561 downwards.
CCATCTCCTAATATAAACGATCGCAAATAGAGGGCAGAGTAGGCAAGAAACCCCACTATTAAATGCGCAACAAAATATTTTCGGTTGAATTCCTTTTTATACAATTTGTAGATAGTGAACAATACGATAAAGAATAAAGTCGGAATCCAAAATTTTGTACCTGCAAACAAGCCCAATAGCACTCCTTGAAGTATGTAATTTTTCCCATAATAGAACATTGAAATAAAATAGAGTACCAAAAATAGTGTCTGTCCGATATCAAGTAACGTTTCTGATGATACAAGTAAGAAAAGTGGATCACTTACAAACAAGAGGCAGGTAATCACTCCTGTGAGACGATTCAGTTTCATTTTTCTTGTCAGAATGTACAAAGCTGCTATTAATGAAGCCCCCAGAGCTATCTGTGCGATATAGGGATTGTTAAAAATGAGCGCTGAGTATCCGAATAGATACTTAACAAGAGGAGGATGTTCGAAGTTATTGAGTGCAGGGTCACTTCCTTTTGCATATATATAGCCTGTGGCCATATAGATATCGCTGTCTGATAAGAAAAGCCGTCTGCCATTGACCTCATGGGTAATGTCTTGTGAAAGATAATATCGGTCAATAAGTCTGTTATCAAAGGTATAAGTAAAAATGGTACGTTTGAAGGTAAAAAGAAGGAGTAAATATACCGTAATCAAAAGAGCGATAGTAAGTAAATCGTGTTTATTCATGACTACCAAACGTATTTTAACCACGATAACTATACTGGTTAGTTGTAAAAAAATTCAAGGATAGGCAACAAAAACATTAACATGGCTCAGAATGCTTGTAGTATTTATGGTGCCTTCCGGCATTCGTTGTTGATACATGCGCAGCTATACATGGGCTGGGACATACACTCTATCTCTCCGACAGGAGGAGTCCACAAACTGCTTACGCAACCACGGCTGCAGCTTGGGCTACAGTCAGTGTCAGTATTGCATCTTCGAGCTTCGAGGGGCACATTCTTACAGGCTTCGTCGCTCATAAGCGCGCCATAATCATCAAAGCATTTGCTCATCCTGGTCCCTGAGACATCAGGGGGAGCAGGTGTTTCCCTCGTGACGATACCCTCAGGACAGGGGGCGAATTCGCAATTCGGGCCTTCTCTACTTACTGCAGTACCATCAGGACAGATTTTCACATCTGCAGTACACATAACTCCCTGAGAGGGAATAGGCGGATATGTGGGCTGGACAGACTCACCGCCCCTTGAGATGGCGGCCTGATATCTCATCCCGAATGCAAAGCCGATAAAGGGGAACAAGATGAATAACACCAGAGCAAGGAACTTGGACGTACTTGTTACTGTAGTGAATTCTTTGGGTATCTGCATATGTTATTATGGTATCACACAAAACCCGAAATAATAAATTCGAAACTCTACGTTCTACTTCTGACGTTTGTCGAAGTCATCATGAATACCTGACTGCCTGAACTCCTGAACACCTGATTACCTACCTCGTCACCTGATACGACTTCACTTTCTCAAAAAGCTCTTTCGCATGAGCATCCTCTTGGAAGTGATTACGCACGGGGGAGAGAAGCTTGTCCAGAGCTTTAGTGACTGCGATTTTCAAATCCTGCGGGTGGATTTCTTTGTTCGCGAATTTAGTCTCAAGTTCCTGAAATGAGTTTAGGACGACACGTCCACCCCATTTCTCTGGTCGCTCTATGATAAATGCGTCGACCCCGAGTCTGTCAAAGGACTCGAAGATAATATACTTACAATATTCGAGAATAGGATTCTCTTTAATATCGCCTTCCAGACAATATGCTTTATTAATCTTTCGCTCAATATCCTCAGATGTGTCGGTCATGAAGATTGCGCTGTCTGGATTCGACTTGGACATTTTACGCTGAATGGCCCGTTTCATAGCGTCAGACTCTGATAGTGTGTCCGTATTTGCGACACTGGGTTTGAGCAGACCCATAAGCATATGGTTACTCACGACGATCGGTTTCCAATACCCCAGCTGTGGGCCTATTTCGCGGGCGAGCATATTGAGTTTACGTTGATCCATTCCGAGCTGCGTAATTTTCGCACCTAACTTGAAGATGTCTGCGACCTGCATACACGAATAGATGATGTTAGCACCCGTGAGGGTATCGAGTGACTCATCTCTACCCATCATTTCTGCAGTACGGATGAACCGCTTGAGCACATTGGTCTTGCCTACCTGAACGACGAGCTTCCAATATTCCGTATCTTTCGCCATGTCAGAAGCCCAGAGGAATTCGACGTTCGTAAGATCCATGCCTGAGGCGCGCCACACCTCGATGAAATATTGCCCAACAGTTTTGATCTTCTCAAGATCGCCGCCCATTTTATTATTCGCCATCGCGTGCCAGTCAGCGACCCACATCTTGAATCTGATACCAGCTTTCGTCATCTTGTTGATATTGATCGCGCGGAGTAACCCTTGGGCGATATGGATCTGTCCTGAAGGCTCGAACCCATCATATGCGATAAGTTTCTCACCACTATCCAGGAGTACACGGAGCTCATCCTCTCCGATAATTTCTTCACCGACTTCTCGAATCAGTTTGATTTTCTCATCTGTTGTCATTCGGCAATTGTACCAAAATAAGTCAGTCAACAGATGATCAGCGAATAGCGAAAAGCAAATGGCGAAAAGCTACCATGTAGAGTATTCGTCTTGTGTAGTTTGTCACCTTGACGAATCCGCCGATTCGGCGGACGGGATCTAGTTTGCCTTGGTTATTAGCTTTATCTATTTACCTTTCGCTATTTGCCATTCGCTTGACCTCCAGCATCCTTTACGATATCCTGAACTGTTATTATTCTCACTATTCCTATGCTGAAAGCACTCTTAATGGAATTTATCGGAACATTCTTTCTCATGTTCGTGTTCGCCTCATCAGGGAATGCATTCGCTGTGGCGCTAGTCCTGATGCTTATGGTCTATGTCGGCGCACATGTTTCTGGCGGCCAGTATAATCCGGCCGTGACATTCGGGCTCTTCGTGGCAGGGAAACTCTCAAGCGATAAAGTACTTGGCTACATCATTACTCAGTGTATCGCGGGCTTGAGTGCGATCGCCATCTTCTCACTCCTGGGCGGTAAAGAACTCGTCGTCCGACCTGCCGAGAGCGCGAACCTTTTCCAGTCAGCATTGGCAGAGACGATATTTACATTTTCTCTTGTCCTCACGGTGTTTATGACTATGGTTGACCGTAAGTCCGCAGAGAACTCATATTTCGGTCTTGCTGTCGGACTCAATGTGATCGTCGGCGCGTTCACGGTAGGAGCGATATCAGGAGGAGTATTTAACCCCGTGCTCGGGATCGCACCACAGCTGTACCGTTTGTTCACGGGTGGTAGCGTCATGCCCGAGGTCATCGCCCTATACCTGATCGCCCCGATGTTTGGAGCACTGATAGCTTCCATTGCATATAATGTTTTGGTAACGAAGGATAAACATTCCCACGAACACAGAGATTCTGAAGGGGAGAAACATCACCATGACAAGTCAGTAGATGAGCTGAATCTCGACACCCTGATCGCGTCGGAGAGCTGATGTGGTTCATGAAGTTTATAAGGTTTATAAGGTCTATAAAGGTCGGCGCTCATTCGTCATTTCGACTCCTCCACCACGAGTGGTGGGGGGCGGACCGTGCTCGCAATCGCTACGCTCAAGCGTTAGCAGGCGAGGAAATCCCTTTCATAAAATCGGATATGATAGAAAGGGTTCTTTTCACGGGGCCTGCACTGAGCGAGGTCGAAGAACAATTCTGAACACATCATCTCAGTCCAATGTCAGAAATAATTTTTACCAAACACGCACTCCAAAGATTAGATGAACGCTGGTTTCCGAAGGCGCAGGTCGAGGATACCATTCAAAAACCTGACAGTGTAACCGCAGGGAAAGCGAATGGCACATTAGAGTATCGGAAGCAATTCGAGAAAAGCAATATCACTGTGATCGTCGGGAAAGGGACGAAAGGGGAAGACGTGATATTGTCATGCTGGATTGACCCACCCGTGTATGGAACGAAAGACTACAAGAAAAAAGAACGATACAAGAAATATCAAAAAGCCAGTTTCTGGGGGAAAGTAGGCATGGATCTACTCTCCATTTTTGGACTGTAACAATCGTTCCGCATTCTGGTATCATTAGGCGTTGTTATGAATGACATAAACTACACTCCCATCGACGTGGACTACTCTGAGGAGACAACCAAGACCAAACTCCTTGAGTACATCAAGGAAAATAAAGCGCTTGTTTTCACGATCGGTTCATTCACCGTTCTCACGGTGCTCGTGAGTGGGGTATTGCTATTGAACAAAATCAAAGAAGACAAAGCTATTGCCCAAAAAACCGCAGTAGAAACTCAGACGAAGCAAACCGTGAACGCTCCAGACGTGAAATCAGCGACAGACTCTAAGCTGTCTCCGACACCAACACCGATATCCAAGACTCCTACGCGTCCACCCTCTCGTACCCCCACCAAGACTCCGACTAAGTCGCCCACTCCCACCCATTCAAGTGCCACAAGCACTCCGACCAAGACC
>JAYRHC010000072.1:0-2736 GCA_041907525.1 Candidatus Woesebacteria bacterium | reverse complement strand
TTGCCGTATTCTTCTGCAGGGGGAGACGGATGTACCTGAAGAGAAGATGCTCTATCCGCCTCAGTCCTCGTGCGAATTTACTCGTAAAGTAGAGCTGATTGCGAAATGCGATCTCCATAATCTTCGGCTTTCCAAACTGCGCGACCGTTGAGGATTCGTGGTGATGCTCGACGATGATATCGGGTGAGAAATATACATTCCAGCCTCGTAGCTTAGCCCTAAAGGAAAGATCCACATCTTCCCAATAGAACGGGCTATATGCCTCATCGAACCCACGCAACTCATCCCACATAGATTTGCGTAGAAGAGCAGAACCGCCCTCTGCCCAAGCGGTTGGAAGAAGTCCTGAGTCTCGAGTCCCGAGTGTTACCTGAGAGGATAATCCTCTGTGGTGGAAAAGACCGCCCCTAAAGTACAACTCATTCCTTCCGACGATACCCCCATCCTTTTCTTTTTGTGCGAAGCCTACTGCGAAGAGATTACCATCATGCACAAACTCGGGAATCACACGCTTCCACGAATCGTCTAGGAGCTTTACGTCACTATTGAGTAATAACAAATACTCTCCCTTGGCTTTCGACGCAGCGATGTTCACACTCCGACTAAACCCGAAGTTCTCGGAATTGTTCATCCATGTAACCTTGGGATGGGTCTGAATACCTTTGGGAAGTGCTTCGGGCAGATGGACACTTGGATCGTCGTTCACAATAATTAATTCACAGTCAAGAAGATATTGAATATTATGCTGTAGATACTGGGCAAATTCGTTCAACTTTTTATAGACAGGGATGATTACAGAAACGGATGACATAACTATAATAGTATGGACATAACATTCTCAATGTGAATTCATGTCATGGATTCGACAAGCTCACCATGACACACTTGCAGTACAGTTTCAGAATGTGATGTCTATAAATGGAAAATATCGTTCATTGATTTTTCAAATGCTTCCGCTGAAAAGACCTTCTCCACGGTCTCTCTCGCCTTCTCACGAATGTGTATCTGATCTTTCTCATGGCGATGAATCTTGATGACTTTCTGGCTCAGTTCATCGAGTGTCTTAAAGGTAAAGCCATTCTCTCCATCATGCACGAATTCCCGAATACCGCCTGATTTGTAGCAGAAGGGAATACAGCCATAGGACATCGCCTCAAGTGGTGTAATCCCCAGATGCTCAGTGCGCTCAGGATGTGTGGACTCATTCACTTGCCACCCAGCGAAATGTAGATAATAATCTGAACGAAGATACCAATTCTCCAGCTCCTGGGAAGGAATATTCGTTTTGAAGATGACATTCGGGTAATTGAGCGAAAGCTTACGCAGCGAGTCGAAATATCGCTGGTCTTCTTTCTTCAAACCCCCCACGAGTATCAGCTTACTGGCAGCGAAGGTAGGGTGATGTGTCACGAAGTTCACAAACCAGGCCACAGCGGCGTCATGCCGTTTCGAATGCAGATGCGTGAAGAACCTCCCCACACTCAAGAATGTGAGTGATGTACCCGAATGCTGATTGCGTGGTTTTTCAGTTGGTACGTTCACGATTGGATATATTACGCTCGCATTGATCCCCCAGTTTTCAAGGTATTGCTGGGTGAATTGGGAGTTGCATATCCATTGCCAGCCCAAAGTGCGTAGTCTGTTTTTCAGGTTCATCTTGTAAATTTTTCGCTCTGGCACCATACAGAACGCGATTGTGTGCTTAGCCGAAGAGAAGAAATATGAGCCGTCGGTGACATAGACCAACGTATCAAATGTTCGTAGTATTGATGTTTTTTTGAGAGGAGAATAGCTAGTGAGTTTCGGGAGCCATCGGGTATTCGCAGGAAGCTTGATCCCCAGTTTGTCTTCCAATGGTTTTCGTATATCCGAATCCCAGAAGATCGTGAGATCATATCCGTGTTTTACGAAATATTCGCAGATCTGAAGCGCATGCTTCTCTCCACCACCCACGATATCGAGGTACGGATTCCAGAGTGCGATTGATTTAGCCATACTAACATTAAATATTATTTACAGATCTTGTGCATGAAACAGGACATTAAATTGCCATTCCCTTTTTGGGCTAATAACCCAACGTTATCATCGTCATCCCGACCCCCCGCGACGGGGATGGAGGGATCCCTCTCCGCCGATTCGGCGGATTCGCTCGGGATGACAGATCACCTCTGTTAATTACTGGTATATTTTTCATACAGGAATAGATACGTTATCGTCTTCGAATACGCCTGATATATCGACTCGACCCATCCCATCATACCATCTCGAAAACCTTGATGTCTGATGAGCCTTCGGAATAGCTCTCCCATATATTTACGGAAAAATGTAACAGTCGTGACAGGTCGTTTCGCTTCATAGAGCAGTGACGACTCTATGGCTTCGTATTTGATCGTTTTCTCCACCATCTGAGTCAGATTCCCATGGAAGTAGTGAAGCATAGGGCTCACGAGAGATCCCATCTTCCCTTCGATCTCTGGAGTCGCGTGAATGCGCTCTGGCCAGTCGCGAAATGCTGATTTTTTAATGAGACGGATCTGTGCATCTGGATACCACCCACCATGTGCAAGCCAGGTAGTCCCAAAAATATTCTTTCGGGGGATCTGGTAGTGGGTAGGGATTGATAAGACGGCGAATCGCTCATCTTCCTTATTCAGTATATTTCGAATTTCGGTTGCAAGCTCTGGGGTGATGCGCTCATCAGCGTCCAGGAGAAAGACCCATTCATCCTGTGCCTCT
>JAYRHC010000071.1:0-1690 GCA_041907525.1 Candidatus Woesebacteria bacterium | reverse complement strand
TTCTTTCCAGATATCACGAAGTTCGATCATAAGTAGACAAATTGCCGATCCAGTAAAATTCAAATGGGGCTATTCACCTTTCGCCATTTGCTTTTTACTTGGTATTCTCCACGACCACATCTCCTGCATTCACTCCTCTCACGATCTCGATTTCTGTGTCTCCTTCATCTCCTGTCTTGACCTCAGTCTTAATCTTCTTTCCGTCTTTGAGAATAAATACGTATTTTTTATTCATTTCAGATAGCACGTACGTCGTGGGTACTGCGAATACATTCGACTTTTCTTTCGTAAGAAACTCAACGTCCCCCGTCATACCCATCCGATATTTCATCACGTCTGTATTTTCAGGGAATGACAACTTCACTTCGTACGTAGTACCTGTGTCTCCTATCCGTGGAGTAAATCCTATGGACTGTACAGTCGCGATGATCGTAGTCTCTGGGTAAGGGTCGATAATGATAGTTGCTTGTTGACCGATTCGTAGCTTGGGTACTTCCGTCTGGTCTGCAGTAGCAGAAAAATATACAGTGTTAGGATTTACCACTTCATAGCTTGTCGTCGCTCCAACAGTGACCCCTGCGTAGGGGGCGCCCACTTTCGTCACGATCCCTTCTATCGGGGTGTAGAGGTACGCGTATTCTTTCGCGAGAGATTGAAGCTCGACTGCGATGATGGAGTTATCGAGTCCAAACTGTGCCTTGTCGATAATACGCTTCATTTTGTCTCCCAAGTCACCATCTTTGTATTGAGCGTCTTTATTGTCACTTTTGGTCTGATCGAAATCCCATCGGGTGATCATAAACGTATTCAGACTCGACTCGAGACGCTTCTGGAGATCGCGCTGATCAAGGGATGCGATGCCCTGATACTTCTGGACATAGTCACCTTCTTTCACCCCTACCCAAGCAAGCTTCCCTCCCGTCGGGAAAGAGAGCGTCACTTTCTCCTGTGCGTCTATCTCACCAGAGATGGTAAGTGTTTCTCTTAGTTTGGTTTTCTGCACGGTATACGTGTTCGCTGTAGATGTTTTTCCGCCAGACTGTGCCGAGGCTACGTTACGGGTGTACACCCAGTATCCTACACCAGCGATCGCGGTGAGCAAGACAACAAAAAGGATAATGCGTCGTTTCATAAGAATAGATAGAAAATACGTTATAATTGTACCATGATAGCTAGCAAAAAGGAATTCCGAGTGCTGATTCTTATTGTTCTCGTGAGCGTAATCCCCGTGATATTCATATATCTACCCTTCGCACTTCACCTCAAATCATTCTGGGGTATCCCACTCAAAACATCCGGAATGCAACAAATATTTGCGAACTGGGATGGACCCAATTATGTCCTAAATGCCATCACGCTGTATGACCCTACCGAGATCGCAAAACGGGCATTCCTTGCCAGACCGAATGAGTACTACGCTGCGCATTTCCCTGCATACTCCATCCTTATCAGATTCTTCTCCCCAGTATTGAGCTACTTTTGGTCGGCAATTGTGGTACAGATTCTTACAGGAATAGCCTTGAATATCGTATTTTTCGAGTGGATAAAGCCTCATACAAAGCACCCTCTGTGGCTCACCTTCGCATTTACGGTTTTCCCGCCTCGCTATCTTATATTGCGTGCGGTCATCGCGCCTGAGCTTCTTCTGGTCATGTGTGTTATCGGAGTCCTGCACTTCTGGCAGAAAGAG
>JAYRHC010000070.1:0-8321 GCA_041907525.1 Candidatus Woesebacteria bacterium | reverse complement strand
TCCCAGTGCCGTCCGCGCCCTCTATGACGATCAGCTTCCCCCGTTTTCTTTTCGATGTAGAAAAATCAATCATTGAGGCGTATTGTAATCGCACCTTTACCTGAGGTCAAGCAGAGGAATGCAAGCGAAAAGCGAAAGGCGAAAAGCAAATAGCGGATGCCGAATAGCGAATGGCGAAAGGCGAATGGCATCCTCCAGAGGCGGATCCGCCCTTGGCGGACGTGTGAGCCTTTGGCTCAAATAGCGAAGAGCGAGTTTCATTTAGGGCCGATACCCCGACGTTCACGTCGTCATCCCGACCCCCCCACCACTCGTGGTGGGGGATGGAGGGATCCCTCTCCGCCGATTCGGCGGATTCGCTTGGGATGACGATATACTTAGTGGATTCCTATATGTCTATAGCACTTCCTTTCCCTGCTTCTCCGGAGAGGATCTTCTGGGCGATGATGTTCTCCACTTGTTCTTGGATAGCCCTCTGTAGATCACGAGCACCGTAGGCAGTGTTGAAGTGATTCTTCAAGATTTGTCGAAGAGTATCATCTGAGACAGTGATCGTGACATTGTAGAGATTCTGGATGTTGAGAGCGAGTTCATTGACCATTTTACGTCCGATCGCGAATGCTGTCTCACTGCTGAGTGGTGAAAACGCGATCACCCCGTCGAATCTATTCAGGAATTCCGGAGAGAAATACTGCTTTTCGATGAGGAAAGACATGATGTCAATAGTAGGTTTGTAGGCGGTCAGGTTTACAGGGTCTGAGGATGGGAGGTTACCCTCAGAAGATGTGGGGGCTCCAGAGGAGATAGAAAGTGATGCTTGGTTCCAGAATTCGAGAGCGCCTGCGTTACTGGTGCCTATCACGACGAGACTTTTACAGTCCACATGTTTTCCGAGACTGTCTGTTATATATCCTTCATCCAGAAGGGTAAGGAAAATGTTCAGAAGGTCATGGTGCGCTTTCTCCATCTCGTCCAGCAGGAGTACCCCATAGGGTCTTTCACGGATGGAGCTTACCAGAAGCCCCGGGTTTCCAGTCGCTGGATCACCAATCAGCCGAGCGATGTCCTCTACTCTCTGAAACTGTGACATATCGAAACGAATAATGGTATTCTCACTTTCGAAAAACTCTCGCGCGAGCACTTTCGAGGTCTCAGTCTTACCGACTCCTGTGGGGCCGAGGAATAGAAATGATGCGAGGGGCTTCTTCCGTTTGCCCACCATGAGGAATGACCTCTGAAGTGCCGCGGAAAGCTCACCCATTGTGTGTTGTTGTCCTACCACCGAGGTGTTGAGCTTGTCATAGATCGTGAGAAGCTTTTCTTTAAACACACTAGTCAAGGTCGTGGGCACATGGGTACGGTCAGCGAGTACAAGGTCAACGAGATCAGCACTCACGATACGATGCTGATCCTTGGACGTGTTCGATTTTACTACTCTATTACAGCATTCGTCGATGACGAGAAGCGCCTTCTCTGGGAAAGGAATGTCGGTAATGAAAAATGCGGATTTCTGTACCGATGTGAGAAGAGTCTCATACGGGAGGATGACATTGTACCGCATCTCGAACCGATGGGCGTGCTCAAGGAGTATCTGAAGGGTGATCTCAGGCGTTATTTCTTTGACTTCAAGTATGGTGAAATGGCTCTTAAGTATTTGCTTTGCGAAGAGGAATTTCTGGTATGCGAACGGGGTAGTGATGCCGATGATATGTATGCGATTGCTCCTCAGGAATTTTTCGAGAGGTATGGTGAGGTCTACTCTTCCTTCACCACTGCTCATATAGGTATCGAAATTATGGATGACGAAGATGATATTACCGGCTCGATCTGCTTCAAGAAAAAGCTCTTCCAGAATAGTCTCTCGTACTTTCGGATCACGGTCAGTCGCCAGGATTTTCTCAAGGTTTATCTCCACGAGTCGCTTGAAGGCGAGAAGCGGATTTCCCCTGCCGATATGAATACGGTATGCGAGCGACTCTATGATCGTCGTCCTGCCCACACCTTCCTCCCCCACCATGAGAATATTCGCTCCACTGGTCTTGCATAATACTGTCTCGATATCTTCGAGCTCCTTCTCACGGCCGATGGTCATGGGGCGATCTTCAAATATTTCTGCAGTGCCCGAAAGGTCTATGATGTATTTATCGAGCACAGGTGTATATCCCTGTGACCAATCCCTACCGATAGGTATGGTATTGAAAAGATTATCAAGCTCCCACCACCTCAGACTATGTGCTTTCTGTGAGTGCCAGGTATCAAACCAAGCCTCAACTTCTGGTACGTGCGATGGATCATTCGTATGGGTCTCGATGAATCGTTGCTTCTCATCGACAAGGCGCTCTGCTTCGGGCTTGCCGAAACTTTTCAAAAGGGTCTGGAAGGGGAAGATGAATATGGCATAGAGTGAAAGGACGCTCAGTGCTACAGGGACGAATAGTATCTGAGTGAGAAGATATGCGAAAAGTGTTCCCATCCGCACTACGAAGCCTATCCCGCGAGATATCCAATCGAAGGCTAGGTCGTTGAAAAAGTCAGTAAATGAGAAACCCACTCGCTTTTCGGTCGGCACTATGCGTTTCCAGGGATCAAAGAGCGTGCGGAAAAGTACATCGACAGAGAAATAGTACGGAAGGAAGATAAAGATATTAATCAGAGCTTGGGTGAGAGTGGAGAAAGATGAGAACACCCTCACATCTTATCAGAAAAGTGGGGAGGGGGGAAGAAGAAGAGAATATCAACTTGTTGTAGTCGTTGCGATATCTTTACCTAATGATATTGCCCCTGTAGCGAGCAATGCTAGCAGCAACTCAAGAATAGCCTTCGCCCTGATACCGTGTTCTGTTTCAAGTTGCTCGATCGTCCCACTTGGGATGCTTGCAACTGCCGCTTCGGCTTGTAGTCTTTGCTGCTCAGCATATGCACCTCGGATATATTCTTGTGTTGCTGGTAAGTTGTGCCATAAGTCACCTGGGGAATTTTGGATTTTCCCATCTGCTAAGGCTTTCAAGGCATCCTCTTCGCTCATTTTGGATATATCAATTCCCCTATCTTTTAGTTTCCCTATAGCCTCACTTCCGAGAGCCCTCCGTTGGGCCTCAGATACTGGTGAGGCACCTTCCTTCGCGGCTGGTGCTGCTGCTGCTTGTTTAATTTCTTCTTTTTCACCGTTCGCTTTATTTTCTTCTTTAATGAGGTCTTCGAATGGCTCAAGATCTGCGAGCTCTTCATCACTCAGAAAATTCGACGCGTCGAGTTTTGCAGCTAACTCCCTTGCACGTTTCAACGCAGGCGCAAGTTCGTTTTGCAATTTCAATAGGTCATTCCTTTCTTTGAATTTCATACTCTCTTTTGGTTTTCTTGACAATTCTCTCATTTTGTTGATGTCTTTCTGTTGCTGTGAGAGTGGGTCTTCTGTACCGCCCTCTCTGTTTGTTCCTTTGGTCTGCTCCGCAACTGGTCTTTGAGCTGTTGAGCGTGGACGCTCCCCTCCGACACGACTAAGTGCTTGTCTGATATCTTTATGTCCCTGAAGAGCATAGATTCTTGCCTTGTCTGGACATTCACGTACGAATTGATCCCATTGTTTTGCTGCACCATCCACATCGCCTGCCTTTTTCATCGATCGTGCCTGCATATCAACAGCTCGGACGAATGGATCTGATTTGGGGTCGATTCTTCTATTCCCTTCACTATCAGCCTTCCCAAGGTGCAGTCCCGTTTTTCGATACTGGACCGCTTTATCGGGATGTTGTCGCGCGAATTCAGAAAACGCTCTTCTTTGGGCTTCTGCAATCTCACTTGGAGAAAGAACAACCTGTGTCCCAGTTATCTCAGCTTGCAAACCTTTTTGAGCGAGAATCGCATCCTTCTGTTTTTGTTCAAGTGCTTTGTATGCTGTGTCTTCAGTAACATTCAGCGAGGATCCGCTGGCTTCTCTTTCAGCACGAATTTCTTGAACCCTATCGGGTGTCAACTTTGCGCGCATACTTCTCTCTGCGCTCGATCCCTGGACACGATCTCTAATCGATTTTGGTAAATCTCTAACTTTTTCAATGAATGAAGCCTTCGCTACTTCTGGAGCAAATGCGGGAATAGAAGGGGTACTTTCTCCAGTCATTTATGGTTTTGTATAAGCTTGTAATTGATCGCGAATCGCTTGTATATCTCCTTCCATGGCCTGTTCTTTTATCTGAACCATATAATAGTCACCAACAGGTGAAGAGAATGGATATTTACCTATGTACACTGCAAAATCTTCTATAAATTCGCTTTCGTTTTGAAATCCGTCCAGAATCTCAAGAAAATCGGCACTTGCTTCAGAAGCCTCTACATCGTCAATCTCAGACAGCGCGACAGCACTGTTAATTTCAGTACTCATTGCGACTTCGAGTTTTTCACGCAATATTGGATCCATACTCTAATTATTACATCATTTCCACCTGGGATGCAAGGGGAAGAGGACATGGCGAAGGTAATATGTCAAGACATTTTGTGCATTGGTAGGTAAATAAAAACGGTCTTCGATATTTCTTCTGGTTTTGAGACAGGTTTGGGCTTTGGCAATCTGTTCAGGATGGGAGGTGACATAGGCTGCAAATTCAATAGATCTATTGCATATCCTTAGGTGATCTATGGCACTGTCCAGGATCAAGGTAGGGAAATGACAGAGAGCATCTGTCCCTGCAAGTCCCGTAGCCTGCATGACCTCATAGGGAGTTTGGTTGTCCATCCCTATCCCTGAGTGATGCCTGTGGCAGTTCCAGTACGTTTGATAGTCTTTGACTTCAGTGAGAAATGTCTCAGGTGTTCCCATCTGTGACCCACGTGGTATGTAGAGCTCTTCGTCGTCTGACAGGTGAGAGCGCTCGATGAGGTTCTTACGTATATCAAAGCTCGGCTCATAGGAGTAGAGCTTAGCATTGACCTCAGCGAGGATCTGATTCCACTCCTCCTCTTTCCGTGCAGATCCACTACAAAACTCAGAGCCGTTATCTACTCCGATGTCGATATGCTGCAGATATCCTGGGAGTGTGGTACGGATATACTGAAGACAAAACAAGAGGAAGCGAAATCCAAACTCTGCACAGATATCTGAAGAGTATGCAATGAATCGGAACCTGCTGCGGACATCGATGAGGTTCCATGCATAGGAGGGGACTCTGGATGACCCAAGTGTCTGGTAGACATCTGGAGGGAGGGCATGGGCATCTTGGATATGCTTCACATCAAAGTGCATCTTCTCAAAGACACCGAGTGCGCGATAGTCGTAGAGAGCCCGTCTCTCTCCATTCTTGCTTCGGGTTGTCTGGACTGAGAGGCTATGCCTCCGGTAGATGCCTCGGAGCTGTGAGGTGCTGGGGATGGGTACGGCTAGGTCAGCTCTTCGGCTCAGGTGGGTATACATGCGTGCCACACCCACACTGATCTTTTTCTCACGGAACAGTTCAAGTACACACTGCTCCTGGTCGGTGCTTGCAGATCTACGATTGCCTTTGGGACGACGTGAGGTACCCAGAAGGTGTGGACCGTAACGTGCCTTCAGTTGCTCGTGGGTAAGAGATGGCGGAGGAGTAAGGAGGAAGGATTGATCCTCTGGAGAAAGATCACTGAAGTCACTCAGGATGTTGCTCACGGTATTGCGGTGACAGGAGAATGATCCCGCCACTTGGTTCTGAGGGATATGGTCCTTCTTGACCGCTCTGATGATCCTCACCTTGGTGATGAGTTCATCTGCTTTGATGGATTGTTTGTATGCCATAGGTTCTTTTGATATGATTGAACATGTGGCAGGTATGGGTATATGTGTTGTCACAATATACATAGTACCCAACTATCCTGCCGTTTTTGTATCTTTGTCCCCCGCAGAGACAGTGTGCCAGTGACCCCATCCTCCCTGCGTCGTATGCTTCAAAAACTCGTGTACCGGTTTGAGATACTTATGCACAAAATGTATTGTACCGTCTACGAAGAGGACATGGCGAATGGCCCTTCGACAAGCTCAGGATAAACTCCTGGCGAATGGATGAAGATTAATGTGGATTTTCCTCCCTTGGGAGGGGGGTCCGCCGAATCGGCGGAGGGAGGGGTTTCTCATATGCACCCCTTCCGCCCCGCTCAGAGCTTGCGCTTGAGCGGGCACCTTCCCCGAGGAAGGATGCTTACTAGTCTCTCGCAATTGCCTTTGAGGCATACTGTGCGAGGCGCTTGGAGATGGCGGGGTACTTTTCAGGAGAGTAATTCTCGGCGATCACAGCTGCCGCTTTCTGTGTCGCTGATACAAGAGCGAAATCGAATAGATTCGCGATTTGGAGCTCCCCTATGCCATGCTGAGCAGTACCATAGATATTACCGGGACCCCTATGGCGGAAATCATACTCCGCAAGATCCATCCCTTTCGTCGTCTTCGCGAAGAACGAGAGCCGTTCTGATTCATTCACTCCATCAGTCGTGAAAAGGACACAATACGATTGTGCACTGCTTCTTCCCACTCTCCCCCGGAGCTGATGCAGCTGTGCAAGTCCATAGCGCTCTGCGCCCTCGATCATCATGATGGTCGCATTCGGAATATCGATCCCCACCTCTACTACTGTCGTAGTAACCAGGATGTCGAACTCTCTATTTTTAAACTTTTGCATAATTTCATTTTTCTCTTTCGGTTTCATCTTGCCATGAAGCATAGCGATGCGAAGATCAGGAAATATCTTCGTCTTCAGAAGTTCTGACTCCGACTCGACTGCCTTGATGCTGAGCTTCGTCTCTTCATGTTCTGATGCGTCATCGTCCTCATCACTAATACGAGGGCATACGACGAAGACCTGACACCCACTGGTTTGTATTTGTTTCCGAATCCACCCATATGCACCTGGGCGCTTCGCCTGGGGAGCGAGATACGTTTTCACTGGTATTCTTCCGACAGGCATCTCAGTAAGTACGGATATATCCAGATCACCGAAGAGTGTCAGCGCGATCGTCCGCGGTATGGGAGTGGCGGTCATAGTGAGCAGATGGGGGCTTGCGGAGGCCTTCGATGTAGATTTATTCTTGAGAATTGCCCGTTGAGCTACTCCGAAACGGTGTTGTTCATCAATAATCACGAGACCAACGTTATCAAACGCGTGTTTATTCGAGATGAGTGCATGAGTTCCGACGACAATCGATGCGTGCAGAATGCTGAGTGCTGAAGGCTGAGGAATTTTGGATTTTATTTTTTGACCTTCATTTGACATCTGAACTACGTCATTCTCTATTAGGTCTGATGCCTCTACGTTCACAAAGTCATCCCGACCCCCTGCCGATTCGGCAGGGATGGAGGGATCCCTCGACTTCGCTCGGGATGACAGATGCAACAATGTACTGTGTGGAGGATCATCAATTAGGCTTTTCTTCTTTGTGCTTCCCGTTATGAGCTCCACCGTTACTCCCGTCCCCTCAAACAACTGTCTCAGCGTAGCATAGTGTTGTTGTGCGAGAATCTCGGTAGGGCACATGAAAAGAGTTCGCAAGCCGTTCAAGTGTGTGAAATACGATGCGAAAGCAGCGACTACTGTCTTCCCCGATCCGACATCTCCTTGGAGAAACCGATTCATGGGATGCTCCTTCACCATATCTTGACGGATAAATTCCCAAACAGTATTTTGTGAATCCGTCAGCCTAAAGGGCAGTTTCTGTATAAATTCCTGCAGGGCGATTTTGGTGCGGGAGTCGTCAACATATTTGTGCGCTGTTTCTTGATTCTGCCACTCTCGACGAATCAGGATATTCGAAAGATGTAGGGTGAAAAGCTCGTCGAACGCGAATCGGCTCTGTGCTTTCTGTGCTACGGTCATAGACTCAGGTGTGTGGGATTGTCTCAGAGCCTCGCCGTAGGGCTGTAGCCCATATTCATGGACAATACTTTCAGGAAGCCACTCTTGCATCTCGCTCATATCAATATTTTTGAGTACATAATCAATCTTCTCCCGAATAAGGCGGGTAGAGAGTCCTCCCCGCTGAGAATATATGGGGACGATCTTGCCTGTATGCTTCCCGAAATTTTCAATTCTCCCCGCTTCACGCGGGACAGGCAATTTCCAATTTTCAAACATTTTTTCTGAGTCGTCATGAGCTGGTCGACTCATTGGATATTGATCATTGGTCATTGGTAATTGTTCGTATTCCATGGGTTTCATCACAAGCTTCTTCCCCTGCTTCTCTGCCTTACCTGCTACTGCCAGTACCGTGTCTACTTTTGCGATATTCGTGACGATATAGGGCTGATTAAACCATATGAGTTTCATCTCCCCTGTTCCATCAGTGATCACCACTTCCTGCATATTGAAGTT
>JAYRHC010000069.1:0-4391 GCA_041907525.1 Candidatus Woesebacteria bacterium | reverse complement strand
GTATGCCTTTCCCAGACCGTTTTTCCCGGTGACGAGTAGAAATACATGAGGATTATGTTTCTGTATCGAGCGGACGATATCTGCAGTACCATCAGGGGAGGTGCTGTCGACGACCAACACTGATATCTGCCATCCTTCCACTGAAGAAGAATGCTGGAAAATAGAACCAATCAGGGACTCGACGTTGCCTGATTCGTTATAGGTGGGGATGACGATGACGGCTTGTTTCATGGAAATTTAGTGAATAAGAATTGTCATACCGAAGACATTCGGTATCGAGTTCCTAAAAGCAAACGAGATCCCGATTTACCCTCCAGAGGCGCCGTGCCCGAAATGCTCGCGCATATGCGAGGCAGGCGGGGGCAAGCGTCGGGATGACATGATTGATTAATCTCTTTTAGGTTCTAGTTCCCTGAGTCATTTCGACTAACCCACCACGAGTGGTGGGGGGTGGAGAAATCACTTTCATACAATCAAATATTTTCGAAAGGGATCCCTCTCTGCCGATTCGGCGGATGCGGTCGGGATGACAGATACCTCGATGCTCTGGGTCGAGGAGTGTCATTGATAAATTATATTATAGCAGAGCGGACTGAGTCGATCATGCGCCTGAGGCCATCTTCCAGAGACACTGACGGTGACCATTGGAGGAGTGCTTGCGCCTTCTTAATATCTGCACGACGCTGCTGCGGATCGCCCGAAGGCATATCCTCGGTACACACGATTTCACTCGTGGACTGAGTAAGTCGTTTCACGATCTCTGCATATTCCATCACCGAATGCTCTTCAGGAGAACCGATATTTACTACCTCACCTTTCGTATTCGGATAATTCATGAGACGAATAAGCCCTTCTACAGTGTCATCCACATAGCAAAGACTCCGCGTCTGTTTCCCGTCACCATAGACTGTGATGGGCTCGTTTCTCACCGCCTGATAGATAAAGTTCACGATCATGCGCATGTCCTCGGGTGAGAGATTGGGACCATAGGAGTTGAAAATCCTTACGATACGCGCATCAACGTGGCGTTCCCGCCAGTAATATGCCGTTAGTGTTTCTCCGAATCGTTTCGACTCGTCGTAGACTGATCGTGAGCCTATGGGGGATACATTGCCGTTATAGCTCTCCGGTTGAGGGTTCACCTCAGGATCTCCATAGACTTCAGAAGTCGAAGCGAATAGGAATTTCGACTGGAATCTTTCTGCGAGCTTGAGCATTTGGAGAGTTCCGAAAGAATTCACAAGCATCGTCTCCATAGCGAGAGCGTGATAGCTAATCTTCGAATGATGGTTCGGTGAGGCGGGGGAAGCGAGATGATAGATCTGATCCACAGCATCGATGCCAGGGGGAAGTTGGTCGGGGTTTATCTGCGTAACATCCACCTTCGCAAGGAGGAAGCTCGGCGTATGCATGACGTCTGCGAGGTTGTCTGCAGAACCTGTCAGCATGTTATCGATCACGGTGACATTATGCTTTTCGTTGAGCAGGCGCTTGGTAAGGTGGGAACCGATAAATCCAGCTCCACCGGTTATAACAATATTCATAGGGAAAAATTCAAATGACAAATAAAATTTTAAGTTCAAAACTCAAACCAAACATCCTTCCTCGGGGAAGGTGCCCGCTCAAGCGCAAGCTCTGAGCGGGTGGAAGGGGTGCTCAGTAAATAACCCCTCCCTCCGCCGATCCGCCGAGTCGGCGGAGGCGGACCCCCTCCCAAGGGAGGGAAGCATGTGAAATTGTTGAGCTTGACTTGATTTTTGAGAATTTTCATTTGAGTTTATAGACACAACATTTTCAATCTGAATTCGTGTCATGGATTCGACAGGCTCACCATGACACAGTTGCAGTACGGTTTCAGAATGTGATGTCTATACAAGATTCGTGTCTCGTGATGTTCACCGTCCGGTCGATATATATATGAATCCCAACTCCTTCATATTTACAGGATCATATAGATTGCGGCCGTCGATAATGAGCGGACGCTTGAGCAGAGACTTCACTTTCATAAGATCCGCCTGCCGAAATTCATTCCACTCGGTAAGTATACAGAGTGCATCTGCTCCCTTCACCACATCAAACATCTTCTCTCCATACTCTAGCTTGTCACCGAGCTGTTTCTGTACGCGCGGTATCGCTGCAGGGTCATATGCTCTTACTGTGTATCCATCTTCTGCAAGCTGTTTCACAATCTTCACCGCAGCAGAGAAACGAATATCGTCAGTATTGGCCTTGAACGCAAGGCCCCAGACGGCAATAACAACCCCTTCACCCCCACCACGAGTGGTAGGGGGAGCCTCCCCAGGGGAAGCATGGATGGGTATATATTTTCTGACTTTTGCGACGAAGTTTTTCCATGAAAGATCATTGACTTTCTCGACCGCTTCCAGGAGGGACACATCGACTTTATTATCGTGACCCGTAGCGATAAGAGCCTGTACATCCTTCGGGAAACATGCACCACCATAGCCTATACTCACATCGAGATTCCTCGGACCGATCCGATTGTCCATGCCTACTGCGCGAAGCACCTTAGGGGCGTCTGCACCCAGCTTCTCAGCGAATAGAGATATCATGTTCGCGAACGAGAGCTTGGTGGCAAGCAAGGAGTTTGATGCATACTTGATGAGTTCTGCGCTGGGGATGTTCGTAACAATGCGTTCTCCGGGGAATGGTTTGTGCAGCTCGAGCAGTAGATCGATAGATCGCTGATCCTCTGCTCCAATCACGATACGATCAGGATTGAGCGTGTCATGAATACCAGTGCCTTCCCGAAGGAATTCGGGACAGGATGCAACCGAAAACACATCGCCTCTGTCATTCCGACGAAAGTCGGAATCTAGTTGCTTTTCGATAATCTCCCTCACCTTCTTGTTCGTGCCGACGGGGACAGTGGATTTGCAGGATACGAGAGTGAATTTACTGGTATCCAGATTCTTGCCAATCTCTTCTGCGACTTTGAACACTGTCTTAAGATCGGCTTCTCCCGTGCGAGGAGTGGGTGGGGTACCGACACAGATGAAGACGATGGAGGACTCTTTCAGAGCCTCACCGTATTCGGCAGTGAATATGAGCCTTCCTGCTGCATTATTCCTGTGAAGTATCTCTGCAAGCCCCGGTTCATAGATGAGTGAATCGCCCTTCCTGAGTCTCTCAAGCTTCGCAGGAGTGTGCCCAATGACGTAGACGGTATTCCCGAAATCTGCAAATACACACGCTGCGACGATACCTACGTAGCCGTGACCGATGATTGTAATTGTCATAGAAGATAAATTCTTCAGCCACAGGCTGATCCGCCTTTGGCGGAAGATTCATAAGAAAAAAATTCGACTCTAAGAGTCAAATGATTATATCAGCTCTGCGCGTGTGTTTTCCACACGATAATCCAATCGCACCCCCTTCCGCCCGCTCAGAGCTTGCGGTTGAGCGGGCACCTTCCCCAAGGAAGGATGGGATGGTTGTAAATCTTGGATCAACATCAGGTATGAATAGGCACTAACCGCATGATCATCCGTCCCATTGGGAGGGGGGACCCGCCGTCCTTCGACAAGCTCAGGATGACACGGCGGGTGGAAGGGGTTCTGATCGTACCCTCAACTTCGCTTGAAAAAGACAGAGAGAGAGTACGATTGTAATCAATTATTCTTTTTTCATTCATTATGTCTGAAAATCCTGTAGGTTACGAGCCTCAAAAGAAGGCAAAATCTGAAAGTCAGAGGGTTGGTTTATTTGATAAGCTGGCTAATCTTATCCAAGCCAGGTATGACAGGCAGTTAGCTCGAAAAGCGGAGCCCGTTTCAGGCGACATAGTTTCGGTGCCTTTAGGGGAAGGTCCAAGATATGTGTCAGGTGTGGTCACGGGTAAATCAACAAACCCAGACGGCTCCACCATGTTCCTACTCGTTGAAATTGAAGGAGTCAGTACTGTGCGTGTAGATCCGGGCACTTATCAAATATGGGAAAAAGAAAGTGTGGATGGATTGGACGCAGTATCTCAGGATACTTCACCAGTACCCGCACCTTCAGAGCCAACAAGTTCAATATAAAGACAAATAACTCAACCGTGTGTACGCTTCTAGAGAAGTGTTTTTAGTAACCCTTCTCCAAGCTGCGAGATGTTAAGCGCTGTTATCTTGGTGTTTTCTATCCTCGCCCATTGGGGCCTGAGGGCTTTGCCTTTGAAATATTCTGCATATGTGATGGGTAGGATAAGCTCTTCGTCTAGTCCGAATGCTTTCGCGATCGTCTTCCCCGCTTCGTAGGGCGACATGCTATCTGCCCCTACGAGGTGAAATACTTCGGGTGCATAATGCGTGAAGAGATAGTCAAGCCCGTACACCATATCATCGATGAATGTCGGGGTGATAAGCGAATCGGTGACCATGGTGAGAGGT
>JAYRHC010000068.1:0-4661 GCA_041907525.1 Candidatus Woesebacteria bacterium | reverse complement strand
TTGAGGTATCTGTCATCCCGAGCACTTCGACCTTGCTCAGTACAGGCTCCGTCGAGGGATCCCTCCATCCCCGCTCAGATTCTTGAGCGGGGGGTCGGGATGACGACGCAAGCGTCGGAGTATCGACCCTAATAGAGAATCGTCAATAACTATGAAAGAAATATCTCAAAAAATCCAACGGATAATCAATCACTTTAGTTCGAAGACTGGTCGGCTGATTATTATCAATACGGTTGGTACATACCTGAATATCGCATTCGCACTATTTTTCGTGCTCCTTCTGACACGCACGATGGGAAGAGTGGAGTATGGTGTTATGACCATCTTACTGAACATTAGCTATATCCTGGCGAACATTCTCGAGTTCGGTACTACCGCCACGATTTACTCATATATCCCTGGAATGCATGCGAAGTATGAAAGGCGCCAAGAGCTTCTCGGATTTATCAAAACAACGATTTTCTACCAAAGCGGTCTTTCTTTTATCGTGATACTTCTGCTCATTATCGCATTCCCTACGCTCGATACACATTTTTTTAAGACACATGCGGGAGTACCTACTCTCACGATCACAGCGATCTCGGTACTTTGTTTTATCTGGCAAAATACGCTTCTCAATATGTTTTTTGCAATGAAGAAGTTTATGGAGGCGAATGTTTGGCTCAATATTTCCAATATTATTAAGACAGCGGTCATTATTCTCTTATTTCCCCTGCATCTTGTGAGCCTTGGCTCCGTGATCTTCGTATTCGGGGTGGTGGGACCTCTTATTTTCATTGGTATCGCAGCGTGGTACTATCGATCAGATGTCGGCGAGATCCTGGGCGATGTGAAGACTTCACGAGACCAGCTGAAGATCCAATACACTCTGACGAACTTTGTGGCTTCCCAATTTTTCAATGTCGGTATGAGGATGGATCTGTTTATTATGTCTTTCTACGGATTACGAAACCAGGTCGCTGATTACGGACTCGCACAGAAAGTCATGCTGACGATCATCTCAACCGTGGTAAGCATCACACAGGTACTCTCTCCCAAATATGCGCTCGTGAAGACCAGACAGCAAGCAAAGCAGATTATGAAGCAGAGCCTGCTGTACCTTATGCTCCCCACTCTGTGTTTCGCAGTCCTGCTCTTCCTGCCTGATTCGGTTTTTCACCTCATATTCACTGCGAAGTTTGAAGAGACACCTATGCTGACACGGCTTCTCGGACTCGCGTATATCATCTTCAGCGTCGGGCAGGTGTTCGCGCTCTTTTATCTGTATACTTTCAAAAAACCTCATATGCTTCTATATTCGAATATTGCGTTTTTCTTGGTGATGACCGTGGGGTGTTTCGTCCTCGTTCCGCATCTGAAGGCGTATGCGGGGCCCCTGCTTCTTGCGATCGGGCTCCTGATCACCACAGGTACCCAAGGTATAGGATATCTGCGGGAGGTGAAGAGACTCCCAGAAGGTGGGACGAGTCGCTAAACTCATTCTTTGTTAAGCGACTCTAGTGAGCGGGATGCGGGAATCGAACCCGCGATGTCAGTTTGGAAAACTGGGGTTATACCATTTAACTAATCCCGCGATGTCAAATAACTTTCAAGCCTCTTTTTGATGTACCCACGACCAAAACCAGTCTTTAATTGTAGCTCTCTTTTTATCGCATCAGTTTTGCTTATGCATGCTTCATAGTACACAAGTTCTATTGAGTCGAATTTTTTCGTGGCAAATACTTCGCCCCGCATGTGTTGTTGTATTCTCTCCTCTATATCACGACAATACCCAATGTAAAAAGATCGAGAATTGCCTCCCTTACACACTAATGCATAAGTATAGAAAAACATAGTTAAGTTTGTCCGCCTATATTTGATAGCTTTTGACAGAGAAAACTCAGAATATACCATTTTCAGTCAAAACGGAGCTTCGCTCCGATTTGGACTGATCCGCCTAAATACTTGTTTTTGGCGGAAACTAATCCCGCGAATACCATCACTTCTCCCATCCATTCGGGTGTGTAGTATACCATTTTATGAGAGACTCGACGCTCTGAGCGAGGGTGTGGCGTGGCTCCCAGCCGAGGATCGATTGCGCTTTTCGTATATCTGCGATCATCTTATCCGCTTCGCCCGCCCGACGATCTTCGCTCTCTTGTACAGGGAAATCTTTCCCCGTAAGCTTCTTGACCGCTTGTACAATTTCAAGTACTGAGTTTCCTGACCCTGTACCCAGGTTAAACACATCACTCTTCTTTTCCTTCAAAAGATATGAGAGCGCACGGACATGCGCGTCAGCAAGGTCAACGACATTGGTGTAATCTCTGATAGGAGAGCCGTCGGGAGTCTGCACCGCAGCATAATTAAGCGAAAAGGGGGCTATGCCCAGTGCGCCGCGTACGGCATTCTGGACAAGGTGGAATGAGGGTTTCTTAGAGTCTCCGAGCGCGCCATCATCAGTCGCACCACAGACATTAAAATATCGAAGGGAAATACTTCGTATAAGCTCTAGCCGTTGATAATCCGCGAGTAGCTTTTCACTGAGCAGTTTGGACATGCCATAGGGTGACACTGGCTCGGCTACCGGATGTTTTTCGTCTAGTGGCACATATTGGGCATTACCATATACCACACAGCTTGAGGAAAAAATGAAGTTTTGAACATGGTGATCGACACATTGTTCAAGCAGCCGCTGAGTGCCTGCGACGTTGTTCGTGAAATATTTGTGCGGGATCTTCCACGATTCGCCGACATCCAACAGTGCAGCGAAATGGATGACTGCTTCGATGTCTTTCACCGCCTCAAATGCTTGCTTACCGCCGTCTTCTACGAGATCGGCCTTGAAATACTGTATGCGATCGCCATAGCGGGATTTGAGATACTCCAGAGGCTCCCGATATCCGCGGGAGAAGTTGTCTACCCCGACCACTGTATAGCCCTGCTGCAGCAGCAGGCTCGTCGTGATCGAGCCGATGTATCCTCCAGCGCCGGTGACGAGAATGGTGCTCATGAGAAAAATGCAGAGAAGTTGTTTATAAGGTTCATAAGGTTTGTAAGGTTATAAAGTTTGCTGAAAGGGATTTCTCCACCCTCGCCGAAACGGCGAGGAGTCGAAATGACAACATATACTTCCTACTTTCTACTGGCGACTGTCGACTGTCGACTTTTTTTCATCGCTTTGCCTTTCGCAATCGAGGATTGCGCGTCTTCTTCTCCGCGATCCATACCCCGAAAAGTACCAGGGCAGCCCCAATTATAAACCATAGGTCAGGGTATTCGTGGAGTAACGGGATACCGACAAGCAGGGCGCTGAGGGGTGATATATATGATAAAAGCCCGATATCTGCAGCCTTCGTTTTCTGGAGGCTACTATTAAACAGGGAATAGGCGACAACAGAGGACAGCACACTGATATACAGCACCCCGAGTACTCCATTCATGGTTATATGGGAAATAAATAGATCTGGGCTTTCCAACAATGCGAAGGGAAGTGTGATACACGCGACGAGTGCGAATTGCCAAAATGTGATCAGCTGCCCCGGGATATGACGGATCGGCTTGATGAAAAGCGGTCCCACCGACCCGACGACGACCCCGAGTACGAGCAGACCATTTCCGAGCCAGGTTATCTGTGCCGGGGAAAGGTGCGCATTCTGTAATCCGAGAAGGCGCAGGGATGCAAGTGCATCTGAGGAAAGTCCCAGTACGTCTCCTGAGCGAGGGAAAAGGGCGGGGAGTATGGTGATGCAGAGGACCCCGAAAAGTCCAAATGCCATGCCGTAGTATTTGTTCATTCCTACTTTTTCTCGTAAGAAAATTCTTGCCAGGACTACGAAGATGAAGGGAGAAATAGAGCTGATAATAGGAAGATTAATACTAGGAATGAGAGGAAGCGCGATATAGATAAGAGTGATGTGGAGAAATATCTCAAAGACCGCTGAGATAGCGATGAATGACTGTTCGTGGAGAGTGAACGACATGCGATGTCTCACGATAAACGGGAGCAAGATGAGCGCAGTGATCACCGATCGGAAAAGAAGAAGGGTATACGGACCAATCTCCCCCAGAGTCAGCTTAGAAATCGGTGCGACAACGCCCCAGATAAGGTAGGCTACGACAAGGGCGACATAGGGATTGTGTAGTCTGTTTGCTTCTTGTCCAAACCGAGCCCACACGGAAGTATGTTGTTTGCGCGATCTTGCAGGAGTGCGAACCATTATCTTCAGTCTACCGTAGAAGAGACCCTTGTGTCAAGCCGTCGTGTGTTAAGCTCGCTGTCCTTTCTTGAATAAGAAGACCATAAGCTCGGCGATGACACCTGTCATGATGATCTGTAAGCCGACGATAATAAGCAGGATCGCAGCCCACACAATGGGGCGATCGTGAAGCTCCACACCATAGAACAAACGTTCAGCTGTAAGGATGATAAGGAGCAAGGAACCGGCGATGAAAGGAAACATCCCGATCGCTGCGAAGAAATGGAGTGGTTTCTGGGAGAAACGGAAAATGAAATATGCAGTAAGGATGTCTGCAAAAACCGTAAGGCGATTGAAAAACCCATATTTCGACTTCCCGAACCGTCGATTCTTGTGGGTGACGACGATCTCTGTCGTACGGAAGCCGAATTTCTCTACCACAAGCGGGAGGAAGCGGAAATTATCGCCATACAGCACCACGTC